>JBKCEW010000153.1:0-9571 GCA_046304235.1 Crocinitomicaceae bacterium
ATAGTAGATGAATTTAAATCTGTATTTAAAATATTGGATTCTATATATTTATAGTTTGCTTTGATTATAAAACCTTTAGTTGTGAAATACTGAATACCAAATTGATTTTTAAGCTCTAAAAAAGTGGAATCTTTTTTATATAGATTAAATTGATTATCTATTCCAAAATTACTTTTAAAGAGGGAGGGGTAGTTAAGACCTAATTTGAGTGATTGTGTACTTTCTTGAATTCTTCTCCATTGGAAATCAATTCCTTCTCCTTTTTTAAGTTGATTGACAAGTTTCATTTTTAAATCACCAATCAGAAAATATTTTTGAGAAATTGTATTTTGCTGAAGACCAATGGTACCTGAAATATTATTTATTTTTTTTGAATTTAAATACAAATATAGATTTGCTTTTCCATTTTCAAATAAAAGTTCAGGCTTTTGAAAAACAGAAAGATAAGGTAATTGTGATAGTTTATTTTCGATATTAATAAAATTCTCATCGCTGTAAGGTTCATTAGTTTTTATATTAATTATATTTCTAATGATTTGATCATTCACAGTAGATGTTCCTTTTATGAAAAGATCTCCCCATTCAAAGTAAGGGCCCTTTTGAAGCTTGAGGTTACAATAAATGGTATTTTGTTTAAAACGAATAGAGTCTAATTTTAAACTTGCAAATGGAAAACCATTATTTATGTAATGTTGATATTTCGTTTCTAAAATTATTGCTATTTCTTTTGGTTTGTATCTCTCTGCGTTGGAATTTTGAGATTCAATTATTAAGCCTCTAAAGCTTTGACCAGGACAAATATTTAAATATAAATCGTTGTTATCGTTTATGATGGTACTATTTGGTATTAAATATCCTTTTTTAATAAGTTTAAAATAAATTGAATTTAAAGTAGAACTCGAAGTATCTTTAATTCTTAATTTATAACATTCATTTTCAGTTTGTCCAAAAGTAAACAAACAACAGAAATGAAAAAATACGAGTAAAAAAATGATATTTTGTTTCAAAAGTGCAGAATTTAGATTCATATTCTTTGAAATTCTTATATTTCTACTAATTTTGTAGAGTAAATTTATCCGTATATGAAAAAATTAGTTTCTATTGTTTTATTTGTTGCTCTTTTAGTTGGCTCATTAGTTTCTTGTGGTTCTTCTAAACACGCTGGAAAATGTGATGCTTATTCTTTGAAGAAACAAGTTATTACTACTAGTCAAGATTTAGCAGGTAAATAATCATTTTCTTAGTACAAAATTTTGTCCTAAGTATACTTTACGAACTTGTTCATCTGATGCGAGTTCTTCTGCTGTACCCGTTTTAAGAATATTTCCTTCAAATAATAAGTAAGCCCTATCTGTAATTGATAGGGTTTCTTGTACATTATGGTCTGTAATTAAAATACCAATATTTTTCTTTTTTAAATCTGATACAATACTTTGAATATCTTCAACTGCAATAGGGTCTACTCCTGCAAAAGGTTCGTCAAGTAACACAAATTTTGGATTGGTAGCTAGTGCACGGGCTATTTCGGTTCTTCTTTTTTCACCTCCAGAGAGTCTGTTTCCTAGGTTTTTACGGACATGTGTCAAGCTAAATTCTTCCAAAAGTTGCTCTAATCGTTCAGTACGTTCAGACTTATTGAGTTTAGTCATCTCAAGAATGGCCATAATGTTGTCTTCCACACTTAATTTTCTGAAAACAGATACTTCTTGAGGAAGATAGCCAATACCCAATTGAGCTCGTTTATACATTGGGTAATCTGTAATGTTTTTATTGTCTAGGAAAACACTGCCCTCGTCTGGTTTTACAAGGCCTACAATCATGTAAAATGAGGTTGTTTTTCCTGCTCCATTTGGACCTAATAACCCAACGATTTCTCCTTGATTTACTTCAACAGAAACACCATTTACAACATTTCTACCTTTGTATGTTTTTTTGATGTTATTTGTGAAAAGTTTCATCTAATTAATTTTTGATTCGTTTTGTAACGAAAATACTTATTTCATATAGTAGCAAAAGTGGTATTGCCACTATCACCTGACTAATTAGGTCAGGAGGAGTAATTACTGCTGCTAAAATAAGGACAGCTACAATGGAGTGTTTTCTATATTTCTTTAAAAAATCTGCAGTGATGATACCAATTTTTGCTAGGATGTATGCTACAACTGGAAGTAAAAACATCAATCCTGTATAGAAAATGGTAGAAAATATTGTACTCATATATGAACTTACAGTGAAGATATTTTCAATGTTTTCAGATAGTTGGAAAGTACCAAAAAATTGAACACACAAAGGAGCAACAACATAATAACCAAAGCCAATACCTAAAAAGAATAACAAGCTGACATAAAAAACAATTCCTTTCACAGCAGATTTTTCATTTTGTTTTAACCCTGGCTTGATAAATGACCAAATTTGGTAGAAAACATATGGGAAAGCAACCACAACACCTCCCATCAAAGACATCATAATAGCATATGAAAACTGACCACCCATAGCCGTACTTTGAATTTTAATATTTATCTCAGGGGTACAGATTGAGAAGTATTTACACAAAAGTTTGTAGGTGATGAAAGTAGGATCTTTCATAGAAAGAAATAAATGATCAATTATTTCAGTTTGGTAAATCCAAATTAATATAGCAAATAATATTATTGAAATCGCAGACTTAACTAACCTCCACCGAAGTTCTTCCAAGTGCTCTAAAAAAGACATTTGATTACCTTTCTCTTCCATATGATTGACAAATATAAAGATTTGATTTAAGCAAATTTTTAAAAAATATTTTTTTGTCTATTAAAATGGTTTTTTTCATTGTTTAAAGTTTAAAGTTTGTTAATTTTATATGATATAATATTATGAACTATTATGGTAAGTGAAGATTTAAAAGGTGCTTTAAAGAAGTTTTTTGGATTTGAAAGTTTTAAGGGTAATCAAGAGAAAATCATTCAAAATTTATTAAACGGAAACAACACCTTTGTGATAATGCCTACTGGTGGTGGTAAATCATTGTGTTATCAATTACCAGCACTTATATCTGAAGGTACTGCCATTATTGTTTCTCCGCTAATTGCATTAATGAAAAATCAAGTAGATGCAATACGTAATGTTAGTGACAATGAAAATATAGCTCACTTCTTAAATTCCTCTTTATCGAAGACAGAGATAAATAAAGTTAAATCTGATATTCAAAATGGTTCTACCAAATTATTGTACGTTGCTCCTGAATCTTTGACAAAACAAGAATATATTGATTTTTTAACTTCAGTAAATATTTCATTTTTTGCGATTGATGAAGCGCATTGTATTTCTGAATGGGGACACGATTTCAGACCTGAATATCGAAGACTTCGTGATATTTTTGAAAGAATTTCTAAGGTTTCTATAATTGCATTAACTGCTACTGCAACACCTAAAGTTCAGCTAGATATTCAGAAAAACCTCAATATGGTTGATGCAACTGTATTCAAATCTTCATTCAATAGAGAGAATCTATATTATGAAATTCGACCTAAAGTTGATGTTGAGAAAGAAATAATTCGGTACATCAAAGCCCGAGAAGGTAAATCAGGGATAGTATATTGTTTGAGCAGAAAAAAAGTGGAGGAATTAGCTGAGCTGTTGAATTTGAATGGAATAAACGCATTACCATACCACGCTGGTTTAGACGCTTCAACACGAGCTAAGCATCAAGATATGTTTTTGATGGAAGATGCTAATATCATTGTTGCAACTATAGCTTTTGGTATGGGGATAGACAAACCAGATGTAAGATATGTTATACATCATGATATACCTAAGTCTCTAGAAAGTTATTATCAAGAAACAGGAAGAGCGGGACGCGATGGCGGAGAAGGAGAGTGCGTCGTTTTTTACAGTTACAAAGACATAGAAAAATTAGAGAAGTTTTTACAAGGGAAACCTGTTTCAGAACAAGAAATAGGAAAACAGTTACTTCATGAAATAGTTTCATATACAGAGACTTCTGTTTGTAGAAGAAAATACATATTACATTATTTTGGTGAGCAGTTCGATGAAACATTATGCAAAAACATGTGTGACAATTGCAAGCACCCAAGAGAAAAATCAGAAGGAAAAGATTCAGTTAAATTACTACTTGATTCAGTATTAGCTTTAGAAGAACAACAAAAACCGAAACACATTTGTAGTTTTATTACCGGGAACTTAACAGCTGATATCAAATCTTATAAGCACGACAAACTACCTTTATTTGGTGAGGGTAATGCTAAAGATGAACATTTTTGGAATGCAGTAATTCGTCAAAGTTTAGTAGGAGGTTTATTACAAAAAGAAATTGAAAGTTTTGGAACAATAAGATTAACCGAAGAAGGAAGAAAATTTGTTCAAAATCCTTCTTCATTTATGTTGATTAAAGAAAGAAAATTTGATGAAGAGTCTGCGGATTTTGAAATTAATACGAATTCCAAAGGAGGTGCTTTTGATGAGATTTTGTTTGACATGTTGCTTGATTTGAGAAAATCAATTTCTAAGCAAAAAAATATCCCTCCATTTGTTATATTTCAAGAACCGTCTTTGAAAGATATGTGTTTCCAATATCCGATTACCATGGATGAATTAACGAATATTCAAGGGGTAGGTACCGGAAAGGCATCCAGATATGGTGCACCATTTTTGGAACTAATTAAATATTATGTAGAAGAGAATGAAATTGAACGTCCTCAGGATTTAGTGGTTAAATCGTTGATTAATAAATCAGGTTTAAAAGTTCAATTAATTCAGAATATTGATAGAAAACTCCCTTTAGAAGATATTGGAAAGTCTCAAGGGAAGTCTATGGATGAAATTATTGATGAGATTGAAGGTATCGTTGCTTCAGGCACTAGAGTCAATATCAATTATTATATCAATGATATACTAGATCTTGATAATCAAGAAGAAATATATGATTATTTTTCGGAAGCAGAATCAGATGATATTTCATTGGCTTACAAGGAATTTGATGGGGATTATTCAGAAGAAGAACTTCGATTAATGCGAATAAAATTCATGAGTGAAATGGCAAATTAATATTAAAAATGCGTTTTACTTTATTATTTTTAATTTATTTACTTTTTTCTAATTTTCTAATTTCACAAATTGTTTCACCTTGCGAAGTTGGTAAAGACAAGTACATCTGTTCAGATAAGATTGATTTAGAAACAAAATCGACTTCGCCTGGAAAATGGAGATTCAAAGGTCCATCATCAGGTGTTTTTTCAGATGCTACAAATTCAAAAACAAATTTATCCGGAATTACGTTACCAATTGTCAAAGTCTATTGGGTAAATAATGATCAGTCTTGTGCTGATACTTTGGAAATTGTTAGGCCAAAAATTGGTTCAACTAGTTTTGTTAAAAACTCACAACCAATAAATAGTGATGAATTTAAGCTTTGCTTTGGGGATGATTGGAAGGCTTCAACAAAAGTAGATGAAGGAAAATCATTTGTTACCTACATACTTTATAAGTCTAAACCTCCTATTACTCCTAATGTTTATACTGATCAGGAAGCATTTCTAGGTCCGGTAATTTTTGTCAATAATGATATTAATGATGGTAGTATAAAGCAAAATTATCCTAATGCTAAAAATGAATATTGGTTTGTTCCTATTCTTTACAATGAAATCGGTTCTCAAGGACCAGTTATCGACAGTCAATGTCAGTTAACAGGAAAACCTTTTAAAATAACATATTTGGATAAGGTAGAGGTTGTAAAGAAAGAAGACTGCATGTTAGGTAGTGTTGATTTACAAGTGACAGGAGGTACAGGAAATTATGATATTAAAACTTTTTCTCCAAACTCGATCATTCCTGATTCTAATTTGTTATCAATTGGGAAATTAAACTTTTCTAATATTTTAGTTAAACAGATTTATTCGACTCAAATTAAGGATGATAATCAATGTGAAAATAGTTTTACAACTAAATTCTCTCCATGTCCTGCATGTAAAACGGATGTAATTTATCAGAAAACCTATTGTGTTTATGATAGTCTTCCAAAACCTGCATTGAAGGAAGGGGCAGGAATAGGAATTTTAGAACTAGTACCTGCTACAGAAACAAATTTAGTTTTTGATTCACTTACAGGTGCTATTAATATAAAGTTAAGTAAGCCAGGTAAGTATGTTATTAGAAATAAAACATCACTCAGTTGTCAAACACAGAAATATACTGATTTTGATATTGAGATTTTAGATTCAATCCCCCTGCCCTTAGGAAATAGTATTGATACAATTTGTATCTCAAATCCAAAAATTGGAGATATAAAAAGTATAAGTGCTCAATTAATAACATGGTATAATAAAGATGGAGAAAAGCTTGATCCTGCTATAGATCCAGCTATTCATAGAGATACATATTACTGCACACAAACAATTAAGGGGTGTGAAAGTGAGAAAAAACCAGTTGAGGTTTTTGCACCAACAATTATTCCTCCAGTAGGAGATTCGATACAATACTTATGCAATAAAAAAATAGATTTTGCTGGAAATATTTTATATCCTCAGGGTGAAACAATTGTTTGGTATGATGCTTCGGGAAAAAAGGTCCTTCCAACAGATAATATTTCTGAAGGTTTTTACTATGCAGCTCAATATTTAGGATGTGAAAGTAAATCTAAATTGAAAGTTCAATTATTAGAAAAAATAGTAAAGATACCAGTTGAAGTGCAAGATTCTTTTTATTTCTGTAAAGATGAAATCCATAATGTGTATCAAATTGTTTCTAAATATAAAAATGTTTATTTATATGACCTCCCCAATTCAAGTGTTTATCTATCTGAATATCAAAATTTAGAACAAGGGTTGTATTACATACTTCACAAAGATTCTTTATCTAATTGTTCTTCTGAAAGAAAGAAAGTATGGGTGAATTTACCATCATTAGATGTTTCAATCAAGAAGAAAGAACCTTATTGTGGTTTTGAGAATGGGGAATTAGAATTTATCAATAATAATCTTTTTGAAAATATTAGTTTTTTTGTCAATTCTATTCCTCAAAAAAATAGTATAAAGATTTTAAATTCAGGCGAATACAGTTTAAGGTTTATAGAGTCTTCTAAGCTAAAATGTAAATTTGATACTATTATTAGATTGCAGTGTAAAGATTCAAATCTTCAAGAAATTCTTACTCCAAATATGGATAATTACAATGATTTTTTTGTATTGGAATTACAAGATGCTTACCCAAATTTAAGATTGTTGATTTATAACCGGTGGGGTAATTCCGTGTATGAAAGTACAATCCCTTACAAAGATAATTGGAATGGCGTCGATACTTCAGGCAACCCTTTACCAACAGGAACGTATTATTATGTTATTGAAAAAGAAAGAAATCAAATTTTAAAAAGTGGTTTTATCGAACTTGTAAGGTAAGTTTGATGGAATTTTGTATTTATATTTGATGTTTTATTAGAATTTTATTAGAGCCTTTTAGGTGATTTATATATGAAGAATTTTGTTAGAATAGTTGGGGGACTAGTGCTTTTGTTAAGTTTTTTGAATGTTGGGGCAGCCAATTATTACGTTAACAACAATTCATTAATAGGAGATGTTTATTGTACTTCTGTTGGTGATGTGGGAAATAATGGATTATCGGCTTCAACTCCAAAATTAACCCTAACTGCATTATACAATGCATATGGACCCTCTGGTACAAATGTTTTGACAAGTGGTGATATTATCTATGTCGATGCCGGAACATACATTGAATCTGAACGTAATTTAACAATTGCAGTAGCTGGTCTTAAAATCATTGGTGCCGGTATGTCCTCTACTATTTTTGATAACAATTCAAATCTTCATAATTTCATAAGATTAAGAGCTAATAATATCACACTTCAAGATTTTTACATCAGAGAATATGCTAATAATACTACTATTGCACAGGCAATTGATATAACTGGAGGAGCATACACCGGTATTAATATTACTAGAGTACAAGTTGATAATAATGGGTATACTTCAGGTGGAGCTTATCCAATTGAAATTCAAGACGGCTCATCTGTTACTTTTACAAACGGAGGAGGTACATGTAATGATGGTTGGATACAATCAGGTGGTATCCATATTGATGATGCAGGTACTGTTGTTAATTTTCACTCATATCTGTTTGTTGGAAATATGCGAAGTGACGGTACAAATGGAGTAGCTTTAAGAATAAATAACGGGACTGTAAATATTTACAAGTCTTTTTTCACTAATAATGTTGTTGATGGAGGCAGTGAATCAATAATTTACCAATCTGCAGGCACATTGAAAATTTATGATACAAAATTCGATGAGAATGACTATGATTATTCTTTTAATGAATATGGAGGATTATTCCTTATTGAAGGCGGTACTCTTTACATGACAAGATCTAGAATAACAAACACCAATAAAATTGGTTCATCTTTTGCTTATGGAGGTGCTGTGTGTGTTAATGGGGGTACAGCTCAATTAGATTCATGTTATTTTAGCTCAAATGAAGGCGATAGAGGAACTGATTTACATTGTAAATCAGGTTCTATTATTGCATATAATTGTACATTTGGTTCCACGTCTTCTCAAGTGGGTACTAGAGGAGGTACTATAACGTTAAATACTTGTGGAGACCCAGGCGTTTATACTAGTGGCGGTTCGACAACTAAAACAAATACTAATAATCCCACCTATTTAGCTTCTCCAATTGTACCATCTTTTTCAGGAACATGCGCCTCATCAGTTGTAATTTCATGTACAACAACACTTTCTTACACTTCATCATCATTTTGTTCGACTGGCAATACTAGTCCTACGGTAAGCCCCTTAGGCGGGACTTTCTCGAGTACATCGGGCTTAAATATAAATTCTAGCACGGGAGTAATAGATTTATCGACTAGCACTACTGGAACATATACTGTTAGTTATTTTGCTGCAGGTTGCACTGCAACATCGAATTTATCTGTAATATCATCTACAACACCTTCTGTATTAATTTCTTCCTCTGATTTAGATGATATTATTTGTTCAGGTACTAGTGTAACTTTTACTGCTACTCCTACCAATGGAGGTACCGGTCCAACATATCAGTGGAAATTGAATGGTACAGATATTACTGGTGCAATATCATCAACATATACAACATCCTCTCTAGTATCGGGAGACATTATTTCAGTCGTTTTAACTTCTGATGCATCTTGTTTGACTACCTCAACTGCTACTTCAAATACTATTACAATCACTGTCAATCCCAATCCAACCTCAAATGCAGGTTCAGCATTAACAGCAATCTGTCAAGGTGGAACTTCATCAGCTATGGGTGGAACTGTTGGTGGTGGATCAACTGGAGGAACATGGTCAGGGGGATCAGGAACTTGGACAAATGCAAACGATCCAGCAAATGCGACTTATACTGCTACTACCTCAGAGAGTGGCTCAATCACATTAACACTAACGACGACTGGCGGAAGTTGTGGAACAACCACCGCTACCAAAACAATTACAATCAATCCTAATCCAACCGCAAATGCAGGTTCAGCATTAACAGCAATCTGTCAAGGTGGAACATCATCGGCTATGGGTGGATCAGTAGG
>JBKCEW010000154.1:0-17684 GCA_046304235.1 Crocinitomicaceae bacterium
CATATCAGGAAAACGAGGTCCAAAATCATCGATATTTTTCCCAATCAATGGATTGCCAGGAAAGAAGTTGATGTGATCATTTAGAATCATAATTTCACCAACAATAAAATCTGGATTTACCCCTCCAGAAGCATTACTTACAAGTAAACGTTCGATTCCTAAAAGTTTCATCACTCTTACAGGATAAGTAACCTGTTTAAAATCGTATCCTTCATAATAATGAAAACGGCCCTGCATTGCTACGACATGCTTTCCTCCTAATTTCCCAAAAATGAGTTTGCCAGAATGACTTTCAACAGTTGAAACTGGAAAATGTGGAATGTCGGTATATGAAATTTCATCAATAACCTCAATTTCTTTTACTAAACCGCCTAAACCAGTACCCAAAATAATACCTATTGTAGGTTTAACTTGTGTTTTAGATTGAATAAACGCAACAGATTCTTTAAATTGTTCCAACATAATTATTTAATATTTGATTAAACTCATTCTCCCTATCAATTTCAATATCCATGGGTAAAAAATACCAAGGATAATTACCATTAACTACCTCATCAAACTCTTTTAATTTGACAACATCCTTTTCTGTTGTTAAAATAACAGCGTCGTTGTTTGGTAATTGTTCAAATTTAAGGTGAATTTTCCTAATATCCTCTTTAGTGAATACATGATGATCTCGAAATTTAATTGTTTTAACAAAAAATGTATTAGATAAATGTTCTACAATTTTTATATCATCCGCTATCGCAGTAACCAAAAGTATTGATTTTATATTTTCAATTTGTTTAATTGAGAAAGATTGAAAAGGTGCATAAATGATTTTAGAAAAAAACACCTTTTCAGCACTTACTCCTATTCCTTTGATGAAATATTCTTTTTGACTATCCATTAAGACTTCTGGACATTTAGTAACAATAAAAATATCTGCTCTTTTCTTCCCTATTCTAAATTCTCTTAATCTACCCATAGGCATTGGAAAATCTTTAAAAAAAGGTCTATTAAACTCGGTTAGAAGAATATTTAAACCTGCCTTCACCTTCCTGTGCTGAAATGCGTCATCTAAAAGGATCAAATCGGGATGAATAGAATCTTGTAATAAATTTACACCAGTTATTCTATCTTCACAAACTGCAACCGTGATATCTTTACCAGTTCTTTTTTTAAGAAGCAAAGGCTCGTCTCCAACCTCATTAGCTTTACTTTCTGAAAAAACTTCAAAGTAACCTTTAGATATTCTACCATAACCGCGACTCAAAATCGCTATTTTATATTTTTTTGATAAAAAATCAGCAATGTAAAATACATGGGGAGTTTTTCCAGTACCTCCTACTGATAAATTACCTACAAGTATCGATTTTGATTTTATTTCATGTGATTTAAAAACATGAAAATCAAAAAGTTTATTTCTAATGTAAGTTATACAACCAAAAAAAAATGAAAAGGGAGCTAATATAAAAGACCAATATCTCATGGCTAATATCTTTCACATGGAATGAGTAACTTTTTAGGTAAAGTACTTGCCCCAGTGTATATTAATGAAAGTTCAAACGAACCTTTTCTATTCGAATATGTATTCTTACTCAAGGAAGATAAATTAATATCATAACTCAAAGCAACATCTATTTTTTTGTATTTTGTTCCTATTGTTGGAATTATGGCATCAAAAATTCTTACCACACCATGCCTATAGTGTAACCCTCCATATACAAATGGTATCGTTTTATCATCTAACTTCATGGAAACATTAGCACCAAGAACCATATCATTTGTTTTGGTTGTCCACATCATCAAAAATTTCGGATGTAAACTATACTTTTGACTAATTTGATAATAGGTTTCCGCAAAGAACACCTTTCTAGCCCTCAACCTTTCGGTAGAATTATCCCAAAAACTTTCTTTTGGTCTATTTACGTGATGCAATGAAAATCCAATTTTAGGTTCAAAACTTCCCATTTTTCTAGACCATTCAACACCAATATTCAAATCAAAATATCTCTTCATAGATATATTGATTACTTCTTTAGAAGACAATAATTTATCAAAATCACCCAAAACATACACCCATTGATTATCATAGGTTTGATTTTGAGGATCAGTTGCACTCATAGCCATACCTGCTTGAATACCAAATCTAAATTTATTTTCTTTTAGGTAATAATCCGTTGCGATGGTCGCTAAAAGTTTCGTGTTGTTGACAAAATAATCAACATTACTATTCGAAATTACATTGAACTCAGATCCAGAAAAACGATCACTGACAGCAAAAATACCTGCATCAAATTCGTGTCTTTTAATCATAAACATGTGGTCAAAAGACAACATATAAGTTGATATTGGTTGTTTATCAATTTGTCTCCACTGATTCCTGTAATCTAACGTAGCTCTGAAATCACCATCATAATCGCCAACCTTAGCAGGATTTAAAAAATGATCCGAGTTATAAAACTGTGAAAGATGTACATCTTGAGAGAAAACATCGCTAAGTGAAAAAACAAACAAAAAAACAAGTAAAATTCTCATTACCACATCTTAGGATTTGACAAAAACGTTTTTGTCATCTTTAAATATTGTTCATGCGTAAATCCACAATTACATTCTTCTGGGTAATAAGACATTGTATTTCCAACAAGTGGATCAAAAAAAAGGCCTCTAGCATCTTGCATTCTACCAATAAATTTACATGGTGTTTTTGGGTCCGAACTTAAAAATTTGGTATACATTTCGAGCTTCATTGAAGGATCGTATGGATCTGCAGGCGTATCAACAACTTGATCACTTTCTAATGTAGAGTTTGACCCATCAACAAGCTCTCTTCTTGCAATATCAGGATGAATTGAACTTTCAAAAGTATGACTCAAACCAAAGTAGTGACCTAATTCATGAGCCAAAACAAAAGATGAAGCCGTTTTAATCAAAACAATACCGTCATCGTCTGTATTACAAATAGCTCCTAAACCAGCAAAACCAGCGGCACCTGGAGGTAAGGTGATTTTAGAAACGAAATAAATATTAATACGATTTTTTACATGAAATTGACTTTTCATCTCTCCCCATCGACTCAAAGTATCATACATAAAATTGTCTATGTACCTAACTTCACACAATTTGAAAGAAACACAAATACTATCAAAGATTGGATTAACAGAACTAACTAACGTTTTTATCTGTCCCTCCGAAATATTAGCAACCCCAAGACTATCTTTAACAACATGAGCAACTACTGAAAACTCTTTGTCAATACATGGCAATTTGGTTTTCTTTTGAGCATATCCACTTAAGCTAAAAATAAACAAGTATAAAAAAATGGTAATTTGTTTCATTTTAATAAATGTGACGTCCAAATATACACGAAAATAATGATTATTAGTTTGAAGTAAAAAACAATTTCTAAACCAATCAATAAATTAGACATAGGTTTTGTTATATAGATTATAAATTTTACTTTAGGTGTCATTTACGTTTAAATATGAAAAAACGAAATATTTTACTACCCCTTTTATTCTTGTTTATAGCATTTCAGCTTTTTGCACAAACAGCTGATAATACAGACGGATGTTATCCTTTAACAGTCAATTTTACATCCACGGAAAATATAAACAATTGGGATTTTGGAAATGGTAGTGTATCGGAATTGAAAAACCCAAGTCACATATACACTAAATCAGGTAGTTATGAGGTGAAATTAAATGGAAAAAAAGTCTTTACTATTAATGTATTTGATAAACCACAAATTGTATTAACATCTACACCATCAAATGGATGTACTCCTCTTTTTGTCACCTTCAATCTTTCTACTAAATCTTCATTACCTACAGATTTTGCTTTTGATTTAAATAATATTACGTGGAATTTTCAAGACGGAAACAGTACAAAAAACACTTTAACGACAACTTATTCGTACAATAAAGCGGGTCAATTTGACATTGGTACAAGTGTAGGCTTTTTATATAAAAATGTACCGATCACCACATGTGGTAGTTCACCTTTATTTGAAAAAATGGTAACTACTTCTACTATTCTTCCTTCTTTTTCAACTACACCACCTTCAGCAAGCTCTTGTGTTGTTCCCTTTGATATCTCATTCAAAAACAACTCTACTTCTTCAGGAAATACAACATCTTCTTGGGATTTTGGAAATGGTAAAAATTCTTCGAATAAAGATGGTGAGCCTCAAATCTATGATAAAGAAGGCCAATACGTCGTTAAACTTACAGTAAAAGATAGTGTTTGTACAAAGGAGATAGCAAGAACTATATCAATTGGAAAACCAAAATCTGATTTTTCTGTACCAAACAATAATGATACTATCTGTGCAAACATATATACTTTATTAAAAAACAAATCTACAAGTGGCAACTATAAATGGATTTTTGATAATTCGGCTTCCCTTTCTGAATCTACTATTTTTGAACCTGAAATAAAATATAATGTTCCAGGTAAACACATTGTTAAATTAATAACAATCGCTAATGGTTGTTCAGATACCATGACCAAAACTATTTTTGTTGAAGACAGTATCTTGCAAATTTTAAGTGTTCCTAGTTATTCTTGTAATGATACCGTTACTGTTTTTTACTCTACAAAAAACAATCCTAATTTAGGGAAAATCAGTTCTTACTCTTGGACATTTCCATATAATGGCTTACCTAATTCTACTACCTCACCATCACCAAAATGTTTTTACAACACCTATGATTCTACCTATCATTTTAGAAAAATAAACCTACAAAAAGTGACTCTTAGTGCAATCACCAAGGCAGGTTGCTTCCTAAAAAAAGATACAAAAATAGATACTATACAAGAAGTTTGGGCACGTTTTGTTCCTAATCAAACAGATGGGTGTTTTCCTTTAGACATCCAATTTTCAGACTCTTCAATGACGCATCCGAAAGATCAGAATAAAAAATTAGATGAATGGTATTGGGATTTTGGTGATGGAACAAACTCAAATTTAGTTGGAACCCAATCTCACACCTATACAAAACCTGGTATATATTATGCAAAATTGATAGTTAAGGATATTCAATCAAACTGTACAGATACGTCTTATGCAGTTGAAATAAAAGTTGGGGATACACAAAATATTACATTTGATGTTTCACCTACAACCATTTGTCCAGGAGAAGAAATTACCCTTAACAACACTACTGCACCTGACGTTTTAAAAAATATCACTTCTTGGCATTACAGTTCTGATAAAGAACTTATCTCACATTGTGGAGGTATTAGTAGCTTTAATACAAGACTTAACGATACAATTGGTGAACATACAATTACTCTAACGGGTGAATATAACGGTTGTTATTCCAACTCTATTATTACTAAAAAAGTAATCGTGAACGGACCTATTGCTGCATTTGATTACCTACAAGATTGTAAAACACCAAACATCATAAAACTAGTGAATAAAGCGCAAGGAGCTTCTAGTGTCAATTGGATGATTAATAATACGATGGTTAGTGCATTAAATGATACTACTACCATTGATTTATCGACTTTAATCCCACCGATTTCCACAGGTAATGTAAAAATAAAAATGATTGCAAATGGAACTATTTGTTCAACAAATTCAGACTCTACTTACATACATTATGGAACAATAAAATCAATTTTCCACCTTGAAGATGATAAAACAAATATATTAGCACCCAAAGCACCTTCTACAAAAATTAATATCGGCGACGCAAGTACTGGTGCAAAATATGTTTTCAACGCAACAAACTCACTAGACATCAACCCAAAAGATTGTTATCGTGGTTACTCATTTTTACAAGAAAGCGATCGACCTAACACATATAATAATCCAAAAGATACTTTTCTACTTAGCAAAAAAACAAACAATAATTCTCCAGAAGATCAACTTGTAAAAATGGTTGTTCGGAATGCAAATAATTGCGTTGATACTTCCGAAATCAAAGTGCGTATTTTCAATTTAAAACCGATCTTCAATGTTTATATCAAAGATAAAATTACAAACGCTAATAAAACGGTAACGAGTATTTGTTTACCAAACACACTTTATTTTAGTGAAATTAGCACTGCGGATACGACTATTAAAGAATGGAATTGGGAATTTAGTGATGGATTTACATATTCAGGAAAAAATCCACCTAGTCATGAATTTGCAAACATCAAGGGAGATAAAATTTCAATTACATTAACAATAACTGACATAAACGGCTTCAAAAAAAGTAAAACGGAAACTCTTTCAATATATAAACCTTTGTCTCGTATTACGGCAGATAAAATCACAAATACAGCTACAAATACAGTATATATTTGTGAAAACGAAACAGTCAAATTTACTTCAACCACTTTATTAGGAACAGATTTAATTAGTAATTGGACTTTTTCAAATTCAGCAAAAAATAAAACTGGTAACCCTGTAATTTCAGACCCATGGAACGTAAGATCTGGTTTTGTAGACAATGACTCTGTGATTCTAACAATCACTGAGCCGAGTACAGGTTGTATTAATGACACGTTAATCTATGTTCAAATTGAAAAATATCCAAATGCAACTTTGATTACAGATATTAAAAACAATACAGCTTGTGCAAGCGAATCTACAAGTGGAACTAAATCATATAATGCTAATTTTAGTTCAAACGTTGATAAAAATCCACCGGGAACGACCACCTTTTGGGAATTAGATTACAATAATAGTACTTCGAACAGTACTAAACCATCCTTAAATTATCCTTTAGGTACCTATACTATTAAATTGACTTTAACTACCCCTAACCAATGTAAAAAAGACAGTACATTTACTTTTAAAGTTATTGAAAAACCAACAGGTACCTTTACTGCTGGCCCTACAACCATTTGCAAATCCGAAAGTGTCAATTTTGAAATCACTAAAAAATCAGCTGAAACAAGTTCTTTCAAATGGGACTTTGACGATGGGAGTATAGATTCCACAAATTCAAAACCTAATCATCAATATAATATTCTACCGCCATCTGGAAAAGTTGTTGCTAAACTTATTTTATTTAATGGTGTTTGTCCAAGCGAACCTATTACGAAAGATATTTATATCAAATATGTAAAATCTGACTTCAATACATTTGATATTTCCCAAAATGAAATAGATGATACGATTTGTTACGGTGATGCATTAAATTTCTTGAATACTTCCGTTAGTACTAATCAATACAAATGGATTTACGATGTTAATAATCAAACTTCATCAGCTAAAGATTTAAATAATGTCATTTTTAATAGTCCAGGCGAAAAGAAAGTTACGTTGCATGTATCAAGTACGGAAAATTCATGTAAAGACACATTAACAAAAATTATTTATATAAAACCTTTACCTAAAGTTGAAGGGTTAGAACAAGTTATTTGCGTAGGAAAAGGTCAAACAATTAAGTTAGAAACAAAAGATACATTGGCTAACACAAAATACACATGGAACAAAACTAATTTAAGTCCGACTAAAACTGAAACTTATATCGTAACAGCAAAAGACACATTAGATAATTGTTCAAATTCTGATGATGTATTGATGGTTGTAATACAACCGATTGATCATATTGACTGGGACACAACCATTGTGATTGGAGACGCCATAAAACTACCTATTAATAATCAATACAATACAGTGCTTTTTAACTGGAATCCAACTGAAGGCTTGAGTTGTAAGGATTGTTCATTCCCTCTCATTCAACCATTAGCAGACATAATTTACACTGTAGAGATGAAGGATAAATTAAATTGCTTCACCGAAACTGGTATTTTTAAAATTACTGTAAAACCAGACACTTATATAAAATTACCGACTACGTTCACACCGAATGGCGATGGGAATAATGATGTTTTGTACGTAAGAGGTTGGGGTATAAAGGAATTAGTCACTTTTGAAATTTACAACCGATGGGGTGCATTATTATTTCAAACTAATGATATTAATACGGGTTGGGATGGTTATTATAAAGATGAATTACAAAATAAAGAGATGTATGTTTATAAGGTAACCGCAAAAAGCTGGCTAAATAAAGAAATTACAGAACAAGGGTATGTACATTTATTGAGGTAATTATTATGTTCAACGATATAGAAATAGCAACGGAAGCTACCAAATTATTTATTGCATTAATTATTGGAGCAATTATCGGGGCGGAACGTGAATATAAAAGCAAAGCAGCTGGTTTTAGAACAGTAATTTTAATTACAGTTGGTTCTACTATATTTACGATCGTTTCAAATGTAATTGGAATGGATGGACGTATAGCATCTAATATTGTAACTGGTATAGGTTTTTTGGGTGCTGGCTCTATATTCAGGGAAGGAACCATTATCAAAGGAATAACGACGGCAACTACAATTTGGATATCTGCAGCAATTGGTATGGCTGTTGGAATTGGAAAATATGAATTTGCCTTTCTAAGTTTATTTGTGGTTATGCTAGTTTTGTTAAGTTTTAATTGGATTCAAAGGCTAATTGATAAAACTAATAAAGTTGAAACCTATACTATTACACTAAACAATCAAAAAATCAATAGTAATGATTCTTTAAAAGACTTTATCAAATCTCACAATTTGATAGTAAAAACCATTAAACAAAATATAAATCAAGATAAACAAACTTTTGTCTTTTCAGTTCAAGGCTCGGAAATCAATCATAATAAACTTATTGAAAGTTTATTTGAAACAGATTATATCGTTTCGTTCGAAATTTAACTTCTTAAAATGAGTTCATAAAAAAAAGCCATCAAAATTTGACAGCTTTTTATGTGAAAATTTATACTTTTTAAAAATCACTTGGAACTAATACTCTTCCGCAATGTTCACAAACAATAATTTTTCTTTTTGATTGAATATCTAACTGACGTTGAGGTGGGATTTTGTTAAAACATCCTCCACAAGAATCTCTATCAACTGGAACTACAGCCAAACCATTTTTAGCATTTGTTCTTAATCTAGTATATGCCGTTAATAATCTTTCTTCGATATTTTTTTTAGCATCATCAGACTTAGTTTGTAAAGCATCTTCCTCTTTTTGAGTTTCAGCAATAATTTCGTCAAGCTCCGCTTTCTTAGAATCTAAATCTGACTTTCTTAATTCATATTTAGCTTTGGTTTGATCTAACACTTCTACTTTGTTTGTTAAAGTAAATTTAGCTTCTTTAGATCTTTTTTCGTGTAATTTGATTTCTAAGCCTTGAAACTCGATTTCTTTTTCCAAAGATTCGTATTCTCGATTATTTCGTACGTTATTTTGTTGTTCTTTGTACTTAGTGATCGCAACTTCAGCATCTTTAGTAGCGTTTTTACGATCTAAAATATCTTGCTCTATCTCTTTAACCTCATCTTGTAGTTTATTAAGGCGTGTCTCTAAACCTAGCAATTCATCCTCTAAATCCTGAACTTCTAAAGGCAATTCACCACGCACTGTGCGAATTCTATCTATTTCAGAGTCAATTTTTTGTAGTTGGTAAAGAGCATCTAACTTTTCTGCTACAGTTACTTCTTTTTTTGTTGCTGTTCCAGCCATTTTTAGAAATAATTTATTGGGTTTGTATTCACTTTCGTTACACGAATCGCAAAGTTAACAAATTTTTCATTCAAAAAAGCATAAATTAATTCAGAAGTAAATTGCTCAGATTCATAATGACCTATATCTGCCACTACTATTTTATCTTCGGCATCAAAAAACTCGTGATATTTAAAATCTCCCGTAATGTAAATATCCGCTCTTTTCTGTATTGCATTTTTTAAAAGAAAACTACCAGAACCACCACAAAAAGCAACTGTTTTAATTCTTTTCCCTAGAAGGCTTGTATGTCGAATTACACTACAATGAAACCTTTGTTTTAACATGGCTAAAAATGTAAGTTCATCCATCGGGGATTCCAATTCTCCAATCATACCGGTGCCTTCAAATTGATTTAAATTCTCCAGTGAAATGATATCGTGAGCTACTTCCTCATAAGGATGTGATTCTTGCATAGCCTGAATCACTTTATTCAAATTATGTTTTGTAACTAAAACTTCTAATTTAACTTCACTTTGAATTTCGAGCTTACCAATTTCTCCTGTAAATGGATTTGCACCCTGTTCGGGTTGAAAAGTTCCTATTCCATTTGAAGAAAAACTACAATTTGAATAATTTCCAATTTCGCCAGCACCAGCAGTATACATGGAAGATAACACCATTTCTTTTGCATGTTCAGGTACAAAAACAACAAGCTTATACAAAACATGCTCACTCGGCAAAAGTATTTGCGGATTAATCACTCCAATTCTCCTAGCGATTTCAGCATTCACTCCTGCTAAATGATGGTCTAAATTTGTATGAATAGCATATATAACAATTTTATTTTCAATTGCTTTTAAAATAATTCTTTCAACGTAATTTTTACCCGTTAAAGATTTTATAGGTTTAAAAACAACTGGATGATGTGCTATAATTAAATTCACCCCTGTTTCTATCGCTTCTTCTATTATTTCCTCGGTACAATCTAATGTTATTAATACCCCTTTCAACTCATTAAAAACATCTCCAACTTGTACACCACAATTATCAAAACTAGCCTGACTCGATATAGGAAACTTATTTTCTAAGTAAGAAATTACATCGTATATGCGCATAACTTTTTATCTTTAAGGTCTTAACAAATGTAAGGAATTATCCATACCCACTCAAACTTACTGAGCGACATGAAACTTTTTTCTATCATCATACTATTATTCAGTCTACTAAGTGTAGCACATTCCCAATCTCCAATTCAAACTGATACACTTAAAACTTATCAATTAAAAAGAATGGCAAAGAATGCTGTTCGTTTTGGAGACACATATGCTGCCATCACCTATTATGAAGATTACTTGAAAGAAAAACCAAACCGATATGATTTAAAATTAGAATTAGCAGATTTATACAGAAAAGCTCGAGATTATGAAAAAGCAGAAGGTTTGTACAAAGAGGTATACATCAATGCTGCTTTAAAATTTCCTGATGCTCAATTTTACTATGCTCGTATGCTAAAAGCGAACGAAAAATACAATGATGCTAAACAAGAATACACTAAATTTCTAGCGAACAAAGGCACTAAAACCCTAGAAAATATTAAACAATTAAAAAAACTAGCTGCAACTGAAATCCTTGGGTGTGACGCTGCAATTGATTTAGGTCAGAATAAAAACAACACAATAGTTAATCATTTAGATAACTCTATCAACAAAGCACACATTGAATTATCTCCTGTATTAATTGATACTCTGACATTACTTTATGCTTCAATCAACGAAGACAAGTTAACACTTTACGATAAAAATAATAATGACAAATTGCCCAGTAGAAAATTTTACATAGCTGAAAAAATCAAAGGCAAATGGAAAGGAGGAAAAGAATACGATACACTCTTTAACGAATCAGAATCAAACGTTGGGAATGGTGCTTTTTCTCAGGATGGAAATAAATTTTACTATTCGAAATGCACACCTAATGGAAAAGGTAAAATGGTATGTAGATTGATGGTTAGTACAAAAGCAAATAACACCTGGCAAAAACCAATGGATTTGGGAAATTTAGTAAACTCTGAAGAATTCACATCCACCATGCCTTCAGTCGGTATAGATACTAAAAAAAATGAAGAGTTGATTTATTTTGTAAGCGATAGACCAGGAGGAAAGGGAGGTATGGATATTTGGTACACCTATTATGATGCAAAAAAGAAAATCTACAAAGCACCTAGAAATGCAGGTCCGATAATCAATACAGTAGGTGATGAAATTACCCCATCATATGATATTAACAATAGAACGTTATATTTCAGCTCGAATGGTTTCCCCGGCCTTGGTGAATTAGATATTTTTCAAACCATTGGTGAAATCAAAGCTTGGAGTGTCCCTGAAAATTTAGGATCTCCTTATAATTCGAGTGCAGATGATCTTTACTACTCAAAAGGAAAAAAAGAAGGAACAAAAACTGGTTTTTTTGTGTCAAACCGGAAAGGAGGAACTAATCTTTTGAACGAGACTTGTTGTGATGATATTTATGAATTTAAAGAACCAGATTTTTTGCCTTTAATTGTAAAAGGTGAAGTAGTTGAAATATCAAATGACAGTACAAATAAAATAAATGGATTCTTAACAAAAACTCCTGTCTCTCTATTCAAGATTCAAAAAGACGGGACCGAACACTTAATTAAAACTACAACCACAGACAATAACGGGATTTATAATTTTCAATTAGAAAAAGGAAACAATTATAAAGTTATCGTTGAAAAGAACAGTTATTTCACCAAGAGAATGGAGATTTCAACTGTCTCTATCTTAAAAGCTGATACACTTAAATTGGATATAGCTGTTAAAAAAATCCCTAAAGAGGCGATTGTGATTACTAATATTTATTATGAAAGTGGTAAAGCAGAATTAAGACCTGAATCAAAAAACAGCTTAGATAAAGAATTAGTTACACTTTTAAGAGATAATCCTCAATTAATCATAGAAATAGGGTCTCATACAGATGATGTAGGATCAAATGAATTTAACTTAAAACTATCCCAACAAAGAGCTGAAAGTGTGGTTAAATATCTTGTTGAAAAAGGGATTCCAAAAGAAAGAATGTTGGCAAGAGGTTACGGAGAAAACAAACCGCTAACCACGAATATAACAGCTGAAGAACGTCAACGAAATCGTAGAACAGAGTTCAAAATAATTGGTACGATTAAAAATACAGAGATTAATTATGAAGAATAACTTTCATAATCCATTTAAACTTAGCTTAATTTTTTTTCCATTGACAAATGAAATCTCCACCGTGTTCGAAAAATCATTATAACTGGCAAACTGAACAGCTGAATTTGAAAATAAAGTTCTGTAATAAATCGCTCTCCATTTATTTTTAAGCCTTTTAAAAAACTTACCCTCTTGTTTCTTTTTAAGTAGTTTTAGTCTTCTTGTAACATCACCATTACTTCTGTGATAAAGACAAACATGGTAGGTGTGTTTACTAACCAAACTTTTCATCAAGGCAAATCTTCCTGATTGTGAAAACAAATCATCAGCCCCAACCAATTCACCATTTTCTTTACGAAATAAACAATACCTAACACCAGGTAATTCGTCTACTGAAAAAAGTAGATCTGAAATTTTAGAATTAACATCAATGATTTCCATAAAAAAAAATAAGGGCGCACTAATTAGGTACACCCTCAACTAATAATCTTATTTTTCTTCCCAAGTATTATATATACGATCCCACACATCATTGAAATCTAATGCTCTTTCAACTACCGTTGGATGCATTACGTTTTTAGAATTTTCAATCCAAGTTCTTTGCATTTTAGTAAACAACTTCAAATTATTAACTTGGTTCTTTCTTAACGATTTAACATCAACGTTCGTGTAGCTTGTGAAGAATTTGTCTGAAACTTTCATACCAGTCTCAACCAACTGAACTAATGTGTCTTTTTGTAATTCTGTCATAGTCATAATAGATTAGTTAAATAAAATTATTAAAAAACATACCAAAAACATAAAATACTAATAAACAATATATTTAAATTATCAACATTCCTCTTTTGGGAATTAATCCTAAAATAAATCTAAAAAAATAAATATTCAGTAAAATTCAGTAAAACAAATTATAAAGTTTATGTTAAATAATATTTTTTTTCGTACATTGGTTATATAAAAGAATACGAAGTTGAAAACCAAACTATATAAAGTTTTTTCAGTTGAAGACGATTCAATCTATCGTAGATTAATTCAACATAGAATTTCAATGAATGAAGACATTGACTTGGAATCCTATTGTGATGCAACAAGCTTATTACAAAACACTTACAAAAAACCACATGTTTTAATATTAGATTTAAACCTTCCCGATTTGGGAGGGTTAGAAATAGTGAATGTATTTAAAGAGAAAATCCCTGATTGTTTCATCATTGTTTTATCTTCTCAAGACAAAGTAGACATGGTGGTAAACATCCTTAAAACTGGCGTTTACGATTATATTTTAAAAGACGACTTTGCGTTAGATCGTTTGTGGTTATCTGTTAATAATGCCGTTAAAAATATTGAGCTAAATAACGAAATATCTAATTTAAGGAGTGTTGTTTCTGACAAAATCAATTTTTCAGAAAACATTAAAGGCGTTAGCAATGAAATGCGAAATGTTTTTCGTCTCATGGAAAAAACGATCACAAACAACATCCCAATCGAAATCTACGGTGAAACAGGTACAGGAAAAGAACTTGTAGCTAAAGCAATTCATTTTAATTCATTGAGAAAAAGTAAACCTTACATCGCTTTGAATGTAGCTGCATTCCCAAAAGAACTTATTGAAAGTGAATTGTTTGGTTACGAAAAAGGAGCGTTTACTGGAGCGCTTACAACTAAACCAGGGAAACTAGAAGAAGCAAATGGGGGAACATTATTTTTAGATGAAATCAGTGAAATGGATCCATCCATGCAAGCCAAACTTTTGAGAGCAATTCAAGAGATGGAAATCAATAGATTAGGCTCAAATAAATCAATAAAATTAAACTTCAGAATTATTACAGCATCCCATAAAAATTTACTTCAAGAGGTTAAAGAAGGAAGGTTTAGAGAGGATTTATATTATCGATTAATGGGTATGAAAATCGAATTACCACCATTAAGAAAACGTGGTAACGATATTTTAGTTCTTGCAAACCATTTTATTTCGAATTATGCTAAATGGAATAAATTAGAAGTAAAACAATTCAGTGAAGAAGCCAAGTCAGCACTTCTGAAATATCGATACCCTGGAAATGTTCGTGAATTAAAAGCAATTACCGAAACTGCCTATGTTATGAGCGATACAAATACCATTCAAGAGGAGGATTTGCAACTAAACGAAGTGAATTTATTAGAAAATATTCTAGGACAACATTTAACATTAGAAGAATATAACATTAAAATAATTGAACATTTCCTTCAAAGAAACAATCAGAATGTATTAAAAACTGCACAAGATTTAGGTATTGGTAAAACAACCGTTTACAGATATATAAACGAAGGTAAAATTCATTTAAAATAACACATGACAGAAATCCCTACTCCACTCAAAAACATATATTCAAAAATCGAAAGCTTTAATAATCAGAATAAAGTCATAGATTTTATTTGTAAGGTACTTATTGAAAATTATTCAACTATTAGTGTTATTGTTTTTAATCAAGACTCGATGATTTGTGCTTATAATAACGACACAAAATCGATATTTAATAAAAAACATATTTCAAGTATTATTAATAAAGAAAATGCGAATGTAACATACTTCTCTCTTAAAAATGAACTTGAAATGGCAGTTACAGGTCTTAAATCAAATGATATTTCAACCTTTGAATTTATTATTCAACTTTTAAATCTAAAACTTGAAAACATCATACTTAAGGAAAAGAGTCTATTAGAGAAAGAAGCTTTTGAAAAACATAAGTTACTTGAAAACATCTTATTAAACACCAAAGATGGTATTCAAGTAGCTGATATTACAGGACAAATGGTTTACATTAATTCTGAAGTTAGCGCACGATTAGGGATCCCAACATTTGATGTTCATAAATACCATGTTTCTGATTTTGAACCTTTGTTCAAGGATCCATTGAATTGGAAACAACATGTAGAAGTTGTTAAGCAAAAAGGGATCGTTATAATTGAATCTACAAACTATCATGTTGGCTCTAAAAAGGATATACAAGTAGAATTAATAGTCTCTTTATTAGAATATAATGGGCAAGAATTTATTGTTGCTGCATCGCGTGATATAGAGGAAAGAATCATTGCAAGAAATGCCTTGCTAGCATCGAAAGTGCAAGCAGAAGAAATCGTTTCTTTTAAGGATGAATTCATTGCAAATATGAGCCATGAAATTAGAACTCCTTTAAATGGTATTTTAGGTTTATCAAGAGAACTTACAAAACATGATTTACCTGAAGAAGTTCAAGAAATAATAAAACATCTACGTGCTTCTGGTAAATTTTTATCCTCTATAATCAATAACGTACTTGATATTTCTAAAATAAATGATGGTAATTTCAATTTAAACATTCAAGAAATTGATTTAAATCAAACCATCAATCAAGTTATTTCGATCATTCAACCGCAAGCAGTAGAAAAAGGGATTACTTTTCAACTGAACAAAGCAAATGATATAAACGCTGATTTATATACTGATGAAACTTGTTTGAAACAAATTCTAATCAATGTCCTTCACAATGCAGTAAAGTTCACGAATACTGGCACAATAACTTTGAATATAGAAAATTGCAAAGAAAATACAGATAAAAATAAAAACTGTTTGAAATTTACTATTTCTGATACCGGCATCGGAATGACTCAAGAATTTATACCTAAGCTTTTTGATAAATTTACCCAAGAAGGAAGTATTGAAAAAATAAAAAATCAAGGTACCGGACTAGGAATGTCCATCACCAAAGAATTGGTTGAAAAACTGGATGGAAGAATCATGGTAAATAGCAAGAAAAACAAAGGAACTACCTTTGAAATCACAATACCATTCCAAAAGGCAATTTCACCCCAAAAAAACGATGTTAACCCTGTTGATACCTCTGTACTTTTCAGAAAAAACATATTAATCGTTGAAGACAACCCAATCAACCGACTTGTAGCAAAATCATCTTTAAGAAAATATCAATGTAAAATCATAGAATGCGAAAACGGACTGGAAGCTTTAATGTATCTTAAAGATAATTTTTCTGAAATAGATTTGATATTGATGGATATTCAAATGCCAATCATGGATGGTTTTGAAGCGAGTAAAAAAATCAGAAATGAATTAAAATTAAACATCCCAATTGTTGGTTTAACAGCCAATTCATTGCATTTTTCTAAAGAAAATTATGAAAGTTATGGTATCAACGAATGTATTTTCAAACCTTATGACGAAATTCATTTTTTAAATACTTTATGCATTATTCTCGAAAAAAATCATGAAAAAATACCTTTTGATTTAAGTCATCTTAGAAAAATAACCTTTGAAGATAAGAATCTTTTCAATGAAATTATTTTACTTTTCTTTGATGCTATCCCAGAAACAATCGAAAATTTAGAAATACAACTTCGAAATAATTTATTTACTGAATTTAAAAAAACCATTCATAAGGTTAAACCAAATATACATACCTTTCGAATTTCAGAAATTATGGACGATATCGATTACTTGAACGATATAAATGAATCGGATTTTTTAAAGACCGAAGTAACTGAACGGATTCTAAAAATAATATCCACGCTACAAGTTGTAAGAACGAATTTGAAGAAGCACCTACTTTAGACAATAGACTAAAAGATAAAGGACATAAGACATAAGACACAAGACTACTAGACATAAGACACAAGACTAAAAGACATAAGACACGAGACTTTTAGACGAAAGATAAATCTAGCTGTCGATTTTGTCAGCTTGAGCTTTTCGATTTTGTCAGCTTGAGCTTGTCGATTTTGTCAGCTTGAGCTTGTCGAAAGCTAGACACCCTTCTACTCTACTCCTAATTTGAGTTGAAAATGCTGACTAGAACCATCTGTAGTACTTACTTCAAGTATATAAAGACCAGCTGAAAACATAGAATAATTTAATTCAAATTTATTTAGTCCAATTTCTAACTCAAATGAATCACTCGCTTTTTCTTGACCTACTGAATTTATTAATACACAAGTAACTTTTTGTTTTGATTCACTGGATAATTCGA
>JBKCEW010000155.1:0-4668 GCA_046304235.1 Crocinitomicaceae bacterium
AAATATAGAAGATTACAAAAGCCAATACTTATCAGAGAATCTAACTGTTTTGGACGATTCAATTTTTTATCATGCAGTCAATGTAATCAATGGATTGTTTGTTACAGAAAAACACAACAATAATTTGGTAAAAGTTGGAATAAATAGAAATTATGAAATAATTACACAACATAAAAACTTGATTCAAATCGGTAATTCTTTACAACAACTAATTCTAAAAAAGGATGTACTTGAATCACTTTTTGACCTTTGTAATTATTCGATATTGAAAATGAAACAGTTTGGTGAAGATTTGTTTAAAAATGATTTTATTTTAAACCAACGTTATTCCAGAAAAGATGTTTTCCGAATATTATGTTGGGAAACAAATCCAGTTGCTCAAAATGTAGGTGGATATATGATTGCATCAACAAAAAAAGATTGTGCCATTTTTGTAAATTATCATAAAGAAGAAACTATATCTGCTACAACCAAATACCATGATAGATTTATTTCTAGAAATGAATTTATTTGGATGTCAAAAAACAAACGTAATTTAAATTCACCTGATGTTAGTCAAATTTTACAACAAATCAATAATAAAATGCGTATTCCTCTTTTCGTTAAGAAATCAAATTCAGAAGGGAATGATTTTTACTATTTAGGAAATATCAATGTTCAAAATGATTCTGCAGTTGAAAAATTGATTAAAAATGATGATGGAAAAAATGTTTCTGTTGTTGAAATGAAATTTAATTTAACCTCTGCAGTCGAAAAATCTCTTTATGATTATATAACAAGTACAATTATTTAATTGTAACACCAAAAATCAATCTACATGACTCATAAATAATTAATTGTATGATTTATATGAAATCACACACCAAAAAACACCTCTGGCTTATCGTTTGCATCACGATTTTAAACGCGTTGGGTCTGACAATTGTTTTGCCTTTGTTTCCGTTTTTGCTGAATGAATATGTTTCAAACAAAGAGTTAGCAGGTACAATGAGTGCTTTGGTTTCGGTGTTTGCTTTATGTCAATTTTTTGCTGCGCCTGTTTTTGGAGCGTTAAGCGATCGGTTTGGACGCAAACCTATTTTGATACTGAGTTTATTCGGTTCAGTAATTGGATATTTATTATTGGGTATGGGTGGCACTTTGTGGATTTTGTTTTTGGGGAGAATCATCGATGGATTAACTGCAGGAAATCAAAGTGCTTTATTTGCTTATGTTTCGGATAGTACAGAGCCTGAAGAACGAGGAAAATGGTTTGGAATTTTAGGTGGTGCTATTGGCATCGGTTTTATGATTGGTCCAGCCATTGGGGGATTTTTAGGTACGTATTCTGTGACACTACCCTTTTATGCTACAGCGGTGGTCACCTTAATATCTATGTTATTTACCTTCTTTTTTCTACCGGAATCACTGCCACAAGAAAAAAGGAGTCAACATATTTCATTAAAAAGTATGAACACTTTTGCTCATTTCAAGGAAGTTTTGGTGATCAAAAAGGCGAAAAATCTAATTGTAATGGGTGCCTTTTTCTATTTAGGTTTAGGTATTTGGCAATTCAATACGAGTATTTTCTTAAAAGAAATTTTTCATTGGGGGCCGCATTTCATTGGAGGAGTATTTATGTTAGTGGGTATATGTGATATACTTTCTCGTGTTATTCTACTTCCAATCATGCTTAAAAAATGGAACGAACAAACGGTTGGAAGTATTGGTCTCATAGGACTCAGTATTGGTTTAGGCTTTTTGTTTTTTAGTTCCTTTCAACAATCAATTATATATGTAGCAACTGCAGTAGCATTTATTGTATTAGGTGAAGGATTGTTTGATCCTTCGTATAATGCACGTCTTTCAGTTTCTGTAGATGAAAGTAAACAAGGTGTACTGCAAGGCACTAACCACAGTTTACAAGCACTTTATCGTATCATTGTTCCTTTAGGAGCAGCGTTTATTTATTCTATTCACCCCGGTGCTGTATTTGCTTTGGCCTCCGTGTTAATGATTTTTGGGTTGGGGTTGTTTAGTAGGTTAAAGTAAAATAAAAGTAAAAAAATTAAAACTTATCATTATACTTCACACACCTCACAGAAAGGCCTCCTTTTTGGTCAAAATTATAGTGTGAGATACTATTTTTCGAAAAGTACCAAATCCAAGAAAATCCAGTGTAATCTTCATTTTTTGTCCAAAAATATTCATAAAAGTTTTTAAATAGGGAGAGTCCATTAGGTGTTTTTGAACCGACAAAGCTGAGTTGATTTGTAAATAAAGACTTTGTTATGTCAATGTTTTCCATGTAAATAAAGTTATTATTAACTCCAATGGGAAATTTAATATTTGAATCTTTAAAAATGAAATCAATGGTATATTTAAAATCTTTATCGGTTGGTATCCTCCATCCAGTTGGACACACCCCTCTCGAATCAATAATTGCATGCCAGGAATAAAGTTGCTGTTTATCTACTTCCCACCTATAATTTGTTGCATCCATTGTTGAAGAATCTTTGGCTAAAATTTTATCTCCATTGTTGTATCTAGTGGTTTTTAAATTTTCAATCATCCATTCAATGGTATCTATTTTAATGGTTTTATAAATATTACCCTCAATATCTTTGATGGTATTTTGGGCATATAAGTGCACTGAAAAAACAAGTGAAAATATAAGTGAAATCTTAATCATTATTTTTTGTTATTTGAGCATAAGAGATGAATTTTCCTGTCTTGTAAACTAGAATCTTATCTAATAAACCATTCTCATCATATTGATAAGATTTACCATCCACTAAAGAACCTTCTGAAAATTGACCTATTTGATATATTTCGTCGTGTTTGGTATATACTATATTATACCCATTTGGATTGAAGAGACTATCTTTTGTAATTGGACCTGCAATTCTTAAACTATATACTTTCTTTTTAACTAATGAATTATCAAAAGCGAAAGAACTTTCATTTTCAAAAAGAGGTTTAATTTTACCAAATGGTGTGGTTTCAACTTGGTGTTTTAGAGCGCCATCTTCCTTATACCAAGAAATTTTATCTGAAATTTGATTATCCTGCTTTTCATAGACTAAAGCAACATTTCCATTGTCATGAAAATATTTATTTGTACCGTTCTCCTCCCCTTTTTCATTATAAACTACTATACTTTCTAAATTACCATTTTGATAATATCTAAATAACGTATCTGAAAAATGGTTATCTAAGAAAACACCCTTCTCTCGTAGTTTCCCGTTTTCATAAAACTTAAGAAATTTACCCCTTGGAACTCCATTTTTATATTCCGCTATCAATTTTATTTTTCCTGTTTTGAAATAGGTTGTCCAACTACCTTCTTTTTTCAAATGATATAATTTCCCTTCCTCTACCTTATCAGTAGCATTATAATCGGATGAACGAATGTCTTTACCATAAACAATGGTATATACTGTATCATTTATAAATTCTACTTCTTTTTTTCTTTGAGATTGAGAAAAAAAGGTAAATGGTAAAACCATTGATACGAGAAATACAAACACTTTCATACTACTGTTATTTTAATTTGTACGCATACAAACGTACCCTTAAAGCAATGATACACCTATGATATAAGTCATAAAATTTATTGATATTTTGAATCATAAGTTATTTTGGTTGTTTCTTTACTCATAAATTCATTCAATAAAAATAAGTATAATTCATTATAACAAAGTAATACATTAACAATATTTATTAGTGTTTAATAGGATTAAACTTTTATTAAACAATGATTAATTAATTAAAATTTATACGTATTTATTAATAGAATTATTTTGTAATAAATATGAATCAGGTACTTAAGTATCGCTTAAAACTGAATGAATTTAAAAAAGAGAATAAAAATATATTTCTGTGAATTTGTTTTATACATTTGTTCTCAAGCAAGCCAAGCTATCGCCTGAAATATTGGAGGAAAGTCCGGGCAGTATAGAGCGCCGTACTTCCTAACAGGAAGGATCGATTCGTCGAGACAGAAAGTGCCACAGAAAGGAAAACTACCGAGAGAAATTTCGGAAAAGGTGAAAAGGTGGAGTAAGAGCCCACCGGACTTTTGGTGACAAAAGTCGCAAGGTAAACCTTACGGACTGAAAGACCATGTAAACCGTGGATTCGATGAAAGTTGATGAATGGTTGCTCGCCAAACACGGAGGGTAGGTCGATGGATTCTATGAGTGATTATAGAACTAGATAAATGATAGCGCATCTTCGGATGTCACAGAACCCGGCTTATGGCTTGCTTTTTTATGCTACTTTCAAAGATTGCTCCGTTCTATGTGTATTGAACATAGAGATTTTTTCATCTGTACTAACAAAAAAGACTTTACGTTTTATCCCGTCTAAATTAAATTCAACACTAGTTATTATTAGATTTAGAAATGGAGTAGATTTACATTTTTTAATCATATTAATAGGAGCTACCAAGCTTGTTTTATCTGATTTTTTAATAATCATATACTCACCAACAAGGTATAGATCTACAAAATCGTTGTATATGTATTTAAAAAACACAAAGGAAAAAAATGATAGTAAGGTTAAAATCATGATCTCAATAGTTAAACCAAAATAAAAATACAGAAATACCAACCCTACGACAGCTACCATAATAAAATAATTGTAATAGATTGTTCTGATCTTTTCAGTAATCTCAGAGGAAATATG
>JBKCEW010000156.1:0-3087 GCA_046304235.1 Crocinitomicaceae bacterium
GAACCTTAGTGTTATTTTTTTATCACAAAAGTTATTTCTTCAGGGTCGTCAAACAAGAACAATAAGTTTAAACAGTCATTATATGGCTTCTTTTAAAAATCCACGTGACAGAGCGCAATTTTCATTTCTCTCAAGACAAATGTTTCCAGGTGATACAAAATTTTTAAAAAAATGCTTCACTGATGCAACAAGTGAACCTCATGGTTATTTGTTTTTAGATTTTAAACAAAATAAACCCGAAAATCTTAGAGTTCGAACAAAAATTTTAGAAAATAATCCTGTTATATATTTAAAAAAGAAATAATTAAAGATGTTTTTTTTTTTTTGTTTTAATTTTATTTTATTCATTAAAAATTTTTGATACAATGTAATCATTAATATTAAAATTAGATTTATTAAATAAATTTAAAATATCACACATTTTAAAATTTCTACTTTTTAATAAAATAAAATAAATACAATAATAGCCACAAGTAGAGGAAAAAATTGATTGTAATTGTTGTGTATTATATTCCCACTTAGTTGAAGTTTTTCCTATATAAGCTTCTAATCCAAAAAATGCCGGAGAATGACCGAAAGAATCAAAGAATGTACATTTCCCATTAATATCATGATAAAATGCCAGCCAATGTTGTCCTTCTTTACCCAATGGATCAGTGTTAACCACATAAGCACTTGGATAACTCGGTGCTTTCGGTAAGCAATCATAAGGTAGTACAGCTTTGAATATTTCTTTACAATAAACATCTTTTTTTAATTCTTTAAAAATTTCCTGTGTACTTAGACTTTTAAACTGTGTAATCAAAAATGACATTACGCGCTTTAGTAATTTCCAACATATTATCGTACTCCATATAAATATAAAAACTTAATACGTTAGCTACTGGTTCTCGAAAACTTAGCTTAATTCTGAGATTTCCTTTTTTTAATACATTAAAATGATCACCATAACATTTATCAGGTGTTAAATCGAATGAATATAAACCGTATCCACCAATAAAATCTTCTTTAGTGATTTCATTACCCCAATCTAATCCTACTCTGTTGATTCCTGAAAACAAGTTATAATACGCTCTGATGTAGGTATTTTCTTTAAAATTAAGATTCAAGGGACTATTAGGAACATCATGATTATCAACCGTTACAGAAATTTGAGATAAATCAAAATTTTTAAAATTAAAAGGATTCTTCGTATAACTACCTTGAGCAGCTGTCGCCTCAACCATTCCAAAAATAATTCTTTTTGGTAAAATTCCAGACGAAACATTATCAAAAGTTTCACACACGACTCCCTTATTAATAGTATATTGAATTGTTTCGACACGTGTAAGAGGATATTTAATAGTTGCTTTTTCTAAAGCCATTGCATGTTGTCACATAACCGCTGGCCTTATTTTTACTTGTCGCATATATAAATAGCTTCATCAATGAATAATTCATAATTATGAACTCCGTCTCCCATTAAACAAAAACTACTTTGATTTCGAATTAATCTTAATACCATATCTACATTATTAATAATATATCTATTTTGAAAACTAATATCGGTATGTAATCTCCCGTAGAGTTCAAATGGTTTCGAATCTTTAATACGTCTTGCAATCATACCTGCATTTTTCTCTAAACTATCCATTTCTCCTGCCGTATCTTTTTTATAACCCGACGTTTCCAAATGTGTTGATTTTGCATCTTTACCGAAATTTAGCAATACTTCAAAAATTGCACGCCATGCATGCGTTGCAATTGACGGAGTAATTTTTTTTCCTGCCAAAAATATATCTACTTGACAAAAAAGTGTATTCAACAGGTAATTAATAACTGAGACTTTACATTTATCGTCTAAATCCTCTGTTTTATTCTTTTTAACTCGACACTTGAGTGCTAAGTGCATATCACTTAGGTCTCTATAATGTGTAGATGATCCTAAACTTAAGAACTCTATTGGACCTCCATGGGTTAAACTATGAATTGGATTGTGTTCCACAATACTTGCATCTTCAACGCTGGTTTGAGTAGGAGGTGTAGCAGTGAGGTCCAAGTCGGAAACTACACATTCATAAGATTCTTTGTGTAATAAACTCATTCTGAAAACGTGTCGTTATATTTTACTTTTTTAAAATGTAATTTTTTTTCGATCTTTTTCTCTTTTTCATTATTCCTTTTATATTGTCTTCATTTCCACCCTTTTGAATTATAGCCTGTGTTTTTTCACTCAAACTACCAATGGACTCTTTAGCACGTTCTTTAACACTTTCGTTCAACTCCTTACCATCAATAGCGTCAGTTGCTATATTTGCCGCTGTCTTAATGGCTTCGGAACCCACAAATTTAGCTGCGTCTTTAAGCACAGGAACTACATGTGTTTTAGCAACTGGAAGAATCCAGCGAGCAAAACTTTTAAACATACTACCGATACCCATACCCCTTTGGTATCTTGCCCCATAATAAACAGGCATTCCTCCAGCACCTTTTTGATCGTAAATTTTATCCATAATGTTTTGGTTTAAAATGCAGTTTAACTAAAATTTTGCCTGCTTCGAAATGAATTGGTTCACCGGTATCGTCTCTTATATTTATTTCAATTGTATCAATAGTATTTACACTAACAGGTATATAGTGAGGCTTTGAAAAAATATGATCTATATACTTACCATAATTATCAGAATTTTCATTTACTAGAATAGTTCTTAATAGAGGTGCAAAGGTATTACCAATAAATTGATAGTCAATAATGTTACAATAAATAAATAAAGCCGAAATACATTTAAGCTTGTTCTCAAGTTGCCGAGAGACAAAAGATTTAGGAGTAAAACCCCCTGGTGAAAGATGAAAATTTGTATGTTTAAATCCTAGTTCTTCGTTAAGACCTTCACTGAAATCAATATAAAGTGGAGACTTGACGTCAATTTTCATCTTCTGTTCGATGTTATTGTACGAAAACGAGCAAGGAATATTCTTCTCTTTACAAAACTTCTCAACATCTTCAGTGATTGATTTAAATGTATCATAATTTTGAAACTTGACTTTAAACGTATCAATCTTTTTATCAATTTTAAAAGTAATAACTCCGTCTTTTTTATAAATCCA
>JBKCEW010000157.1:0-3181 GCA_046304235.1 Crocinitomicaceae bacterium
GTATTAGAGAAGATTTATTCTTTTGTGATAATTTAGAACAAGCTTTCGAAAATCCGTCATGTGTAAAAGTATTGGAAGTTACAATACACAATGAAAATGATTTTAAAAATGGATTTAGTGAATTTGAAAATAATATGGATATAACATTGAATTTAGCTTTTAATTCAGATTTAATGTTTAAGCATTTATTAGAGAAATTATCAGCTATTGATTCAATTGAGAGTTTAACAATTTTTAATTCATTTTTTGAAGACATACCGAATGAAATTGGAAACCTAAAAATTAATAAATTGAATCTATATTTCGATAAAATTAAAAAAGTTCCAATTTCAATAACTCAATTATCAGAGCTACAAGAGTTGAGTATTTATAGCGATAGTATTTCGTTAATACCAAAAGAGTTAATTAACTTAAAAAATATAACAAGAATAAAAATAATTAATCTAAGACAAGATAGTATTCCAAATCCCATTTTTAGTTTGAAACAACTTGAATATTTGAATCTTGGAAATAGAATCACGAACATTTCAGATAAAATTTATTCACTAAAAAAATTAAAAGAATTTGTATTAATTGACACACCATTTTCTATTTCAGAGCAAAATTTTCATCAAAAAAATAAGAAATACAACAAATTGGAAATTTTAAAAAGTAAGTTACCAGATTGTAAATTCATATTTAAACAAGATTTATTATATTATAATTCAAAGTAAACTTTTTAACCTTTGTAATAAATGTGTTATTTTTTTTGTTTAATTTTTTTATACAATCTTTTCACAAAACCTCATTAAGAAAAAAAGTATAAACTACCTACAAAAACGAGTATCTCTTATTTATGATGTTGCAAAACCTCTATTTAACTTTGATGAAAATTTATCATAAGAAGAGAATATGAATAAAATACTTAAACTTGGGTTAGCAACAATGGTTTGGATGACCATGTCTTTTTCATCCGGTTCAAATGTATATGTATGTGACAGCACTACGAGTGTTGCTTACCATGCAAGTGATTCTTGCAAAGGATTAAATAAATGCAGCCATAAAATAATCTCTGTTACAGTAAGTGAAGCTACGAACAAAGGAAAGAGAGCTTGTAAAATTTGTTATTAATTAACTATTAAACCATAACAATCTATTGCTTTTAAATTGATTGATAAAATCCTAACTAATAAAAAGTTTAAAGATTTCTTTCAAAAAATGCAACTACTTTGTAAAACTTTAAAATAAAAAAAATGAATATAATTGGATCAATAACAATAAACACACCGAACGGTCAAAGAACATTAAATGGTGATGAATTACAAATTGAAGAATTTAATAATGGACCTGAAATTGAAATCGGATGGGAAGATGATAATTGGAGCGTAAAAAAAATATTTGGAGGAAAACCTGGTGAAAGTGATGGTGATTGGGAGGTGGAAAATTGCTCGATAACACAGGAAAATATAAGAGTAATTTATTAGGCCAAATGATTATGAGTAATTTTAGGCAACTTTATGAGTACACTGTGCGTCGTGCTTTTAACTGTGGTAGATATAAAGATCCGTTTTGTTTAGCTGATGGGGACACCTACGATACAAGCTCAAGGTCAAAAGAATTTCATAATATAAAATTTGGTATATCAGCCTCCATTAAAAAAGTTCTGAATGAAAACGCAGACATTTATGAAGATAAACATTTTATTTATAGACTTAAACAATTAGACAACGAAATTTGGATTGCTGAAAATGTTGAGCAAATTAATCAAATCATAAATGAAACACATACAATTTTTCTTGAAAATCTTGATTTAAAATTGGGATTATAATAAAATTGAAAAGATAATGAGAAAAAGATATTTACAAATACATAATAAACCCCTTATTTATCAAGGTAAAAAATGTACAGCTTATCAAATTAATAATGCTAATTATATAGAACTTGATCAAGACAAAGTAAAATTAGAATTTGGAGAAAGTTCAATTTGCTATGTCGTTGAAGAAAATAAGCAAATTAAATATGTAAGTTCAGGTGATTTAAAAAATGAAAAAGAATTTCAAAAAATGATAGAGGATTTTTATAATCGTCGTTAAATAAAACTCCCTCTAATTTTTACTAAACAATATTTTTAGTTTAATTTAAATCATTGAAAATTAAAAATGTACAATCAGATCTGGAACTTCCTTAAAGATCATATTAGCTATAACGATATATCTGCTCTTGCATCAATAGCAACTTTTGTTTCAGCTTTAATCGCTCTTTTTACATTAAGATCGATGAATAAGCAAAATAAAAATGCACATAAACCAGAATTATTTCTTGCCCCATCAAAAAAAAATACAAACATACTTTTAATAACCAAATTCAATTCACACACACCATCTGGCGAATTTGATTTTGCATATTTAAAAATTGAAAATAAAGAAGAAATATTTTCTCTTGGTATTTTATACACGATAGAAAATGTAGGCGCAGGAACAGCTAAACATATTAATATTAAATGGAATTTTGACATTCCAAAAGCGATAGCTCAAATTCAGAAAACACTTAAACGCCCATTTGTTTTAGAACATATCATTGATAATAACTTCTATGAACTAAAATCTACATTGAAACCTGATGAAACTTTACATAATTTACTCTTAGGTTATTTAGATTATGAATTTAAATTTGATTTTACTTTACCTAGAAAAGATGAATTATTTGATAGATCTATCATAATACCATATGAAATAACAAACCTTTATGCTCTCTATTTTATGGCAAATAAAAACATATTAAATAGAGAACTCATTGGTTTATATATTCATGAAGATTTCAAAGAATTTCCAATAGTATCTTTAATTATTACATACAAAGATATTGCTGAAATTGAATATACAAAAGAATATAAATTAGATATTTCTATGAATATAAATAACATTGCAGGTCTAATAAACCTAGATACGATCGAAGATTTAAAAATAAATTATAATATTGATTTCAAACAAGTTAAAAACAATAATATTTCTTATATCAAGAGTAAATTAATATTATTGTTTACCAAAATAAAAAACATAAATAAGCACTAGTGTTTCATATGTATTCCGCTTTTTTATCTTTCTGTAAATAAGCTATATCAAAACATGCAACATGATAAATTGAGGTATAGAAAGATTTCGTATCAATGATGGTCAATTACAAAAACTTTTTTTTGTAAAAC
>JBKCEW010000158.1:0-8345 GCA_046304235.1 Crocinitomicaceae bacterium
ATTATTCAAAAAGTACACTTTTTAGAAAGTTTATAATTCCACAAAAAGCTTATCGTTTACCAATTGATATTATTGAAGACCCTTACTCATTGTTGCTTGAATTGTTTGAGGATAATAAGGAACTTAAAACTGCGACTAACAAACTTGTAAAAGGAGAAAATTATGTGATTTTACCACTTTATGGTATTCGGAAAAATGAGAAGTTTATCTTTGAACGTAGTGGTTTAAATCAATGGAATGCGAATGGAAGAAAAAGAGATTTTGGAGAAATTTACATACCTATTCCTGCGGAATTACACAAAAAGTATCCGACTTTTTTCCCAAAAAGAGATGAAGATTTTAGTTTACAAATACCTACTGGAGAAATATTTAGCGCAAAAGTTTGTCAAGAAAACTCAAAAGCATTAATGACAAACCCTAATAAAGCACTTTCTGACTGGCTTTTAAGAAAAATCCTACAACTCAAAGAAGGTGAATTAGCTACTATGGAAAAATTGGATAAACTAGGTTTTGATAGTGTAATAATAACGAAATCTGACAACCAAAATTTCAAAATTGACATAATGAAAACAAATGCTTATAGCGAATTCAATCAAATTTAAAAATAAGCAATAAAACTAACTTAACTTACTATGTCAAACGAAAACTACGGTTGGAAATTAGAACATTCTTACCAATCTTTACCCAAAACCCTTTATGCTCCAATCCAATTGGGACATCAAACGTTTAAACCTTCGTTGGTATTATTCAATGATAAACTAGGCAAGGCGTTAGGATTAGAGTTTGATAAAGAAAATTCAAAACTATGGGCTGAGTGGTTGAGTGGAAATGAACTTATTCCTGGTTCCTCCCCCATTGCACAGACGTATGCAGGACATCAATTTGGACATTTTACGATGTTAGGCGATGGACGTGCGGTATTACTAGGGGAACAAAAAATAATTGACAATAAACTGTTTGACATACAATTAAAAGGTTCTGGAGTTACTCCATTTTCTCGAAGAGGTGATGGAAAAGCAACCTTATACGCAATGCTTCGGGAATATGTGATCAGTGAGGCACTTTATCATTTGAATATTCCAACAACACGTAGTTTAGCAGTTGTAAATTCAGGAGAAAAAGTAAACCGTCAATTTGCAATGAATGGAGGGATTTTAACACGTGTCGCTTCAAGCCATATTCGTGTTGGTACTTTCGAATATGTTGCACGATCACAATCTGTTGAAACACTGAAAGAATTCACAAACTATACAATTCAACGACACTATCCTGAATTAGTGAATACTGAAAATCCTACATTAGCATTTTTGAAAGCGGTTCAAAACAAACAAATCGAATTGATTGTACATTGGATGCGCGTTGGATTTATTCACGGAGTAATGAATACGGACAACATAACGATTTCAGGTGAATCCATTGATTATGGTCCGTGTGCTTTTATGAATGCTTACAATCCACAACAGGTATATAGTTCTATTGATCAACATGGTAGATACGCTTTTGAAAATCAACCAGCTATTTTGCAGTGGAATTTATCAAAATTAGCACAAGCTCTTTTACCTCTGATTCACGAAAATGAAAAAGTAGCCATCGAACTAGCAACAAATGTATTAGAAGCCTTTCCAGATGCATACCGAACAGCCTATTTAAAGATGATGCGTGCGAAAATAGGTCTGCAAAAAGCAATACCAGAGGACATTTTATTAATAGATGATCTATTGTATTGGATGCAAGAAAACAAAGCAGATTATACCAATACTTTTCTATTCTTACAGGAGAAAGATGTACCTAATTCTACCCTCTATGACGATCAACAATTTCATCAATGGTTAGAGCGATGGAATGCACGGATTGATATGGAGTACAAAGACAAAAAAGAAGCTTTCACAGTAATGGAAAATATGAATCCTGTATTTATTCCTAGAAATCATTTGGTAGAAGAAGCGATATTCAATCTTGCCGAAAGATATGATGACAAAGTAATTAAAAGTTTACTTTCCGTGATAGAAACCCCATATCAAACTCAAGAAAACAAATTTGAATTTCAACAAAGTGGTTCTCCTGATTTTGAAAACAGGTATCAAACTTTTTGTGGAACGTAAATAAGAAAATCTAATGTTAACTTATTACGAAACTTCTTTCGCTGAATGCGGGCAATTTAGTAGCTCCATCATAAAAATACTGAATATTCTCTCCTGGATCCATTAAACCTAAACTGTAAAGTACCGGAACAAAATGATCGGGAGTTGGTGCAGCGAGTTTGCCAAACTTGTGACTCGTTTCGTATTCTAAAATTGCTTTAAAATTTCGTTGATCGAGTTGTTGCTTTATCCACATGTCGTATTCTGCCTCCCAACCATAAGCTTTCATATCATTTTGCATCATTTTTTGACTAGCTAAAGGTAAGTTATGAATCAATGCTCCACTACCAATAATCAAAACACCTTTTTCACGCAATGCTTTTAGTTGTTTTCCTAATTGATAATGATATTCTGGTTTTTCATAATAGCTGATACTCATTTGAAAAACAGGAATATTCGCTTCTGGAAATAAATGCATCAACATAGGCCAAGCTCCATGATCTAAGCCCCAATCTGTTGTTTCTTCTGCGTTAGGAATGTATTGTTTGATTTCTTTAGCAATATCTGGAGCTCCATGGGCATTGTATTTTGGATCATAGTAATGTTCTGGAAAACCATAATAATCATAAATCTGCTTTTGTTCTTTTGAAATATTCACATAGGTTCCTCTCGTACACCAATGTGCTGAAACTACCAATGCCGCCTTCACATCATATTTTTGAGTTAACTCCTTTCCTAATTTATTCAAAGAAGTCCAAAAAGGACTTTGTTCTCTGGGTACAACAATTTCCATCGGATTTCCATGCGAAGTAAATAAAACAGGTGTCTTTTTTCCTTGATTTGTAAGACTACTCGTTATTTTTTCAAATTCATGTAGGTTCATAGCAGATAAAGTTAACGGAGCCAATGCTGCCAATTTTATAAAATTACTTCTCTTCATTCTTTCGAATTTTATTAAAGGTAATGGGAAATATTTACCACGGTAATAAAAAAGAACATTTGAAAGTCTAACAAGAGCTTATTTATCAATTTGGATCTACGTCTATCGAAATACGAACGGATTTATTAGATGGTGCAACAAAAAAAGAATCAATCAACTCTTGAATTTTCTCTTTCACTTGTTTTTGAGACACTTCACGCTCTACTTTAATGGTAATTTGTTTAATATAAAAGTTATTGATTCGAGGAACTAAAGCATATTCAGGCCCTAAAATACGTTCGTGAAACACTTGTTTTAGAGAACCAGCTAATTCAGCCGCAGAGCGAACTAGTTGATTATTATCTTTATGTTTTAAAGTCAATTGAATAATTTTAAAAAACGGAGGATAGAAAAAATTACGTCTTTCAGTGATTTCATTTTCATAAAATGCGTGGTAATCATGATCCATCACCTTTCGAATAATCCAATGTTCTGGTTGACCAGTTTGAATAATTACCTTTCCGCGTTTTTTCTTTCTGCCTGACCTACCTGCAACCTGTGACATCAAATGATAACCTCTTTCATAACATCTAAAATCAGGACGACTTAACAACATATCTGCATCTAATATCCCTACTAAATGAACGTTATCAAAATCCAATCCTTTGGTAATCATCTGTGTGCCAATCAACACATCAATTTTACCACTGGCGAAATCACCAATAATTTGAGAATAAGCATTTTTAGAACGCGTTGTATCTAAATCCAAACGCTTAATTACTTTATCTGGAAACATCAGAGAAAGTTCATCTTCTATCTTCTCTGTTCCAAAACCTATCATTTTCAAACGATTACTACCACAACTACCACATGTTCCTACAGGTGCAGAAATAAAACCACAGTAATGGCATTTTAAGGTATTCGAATGTTTATGATACGTTAAGGAAACATCACAATTTCGACAATGCGGAGTCCAATTACACACTTCGCAATTCCAACTTGGCGTATACCCTCTTCTATTTTGAAATAAAATAACTTGTCCACCTTCTTTGAATTCGTCTTCCATCGCTTTCATCAAAAAGGAAGAAAAATGCGATTGCATGGTTTTACCTCTTGTCTCTTCTTTAATATCAGCACACAGAACTTCAGGAAGCATCAAACCACCATGACGTTGAAATAATTCAACCAAGCCATATTTATCTGACTTTGCATTGAAATAGGTTTCAATTGATGGAGTAGCAGAACCTAAAAGCACTTTGGCTTTGTGTAAAGTTCCTAATACGATCGCACAATCACGAGCATTGTAACGAGGAGATGGATCAAATTGTTTGTATGAAGTCTCGTGTTCTTCATCCACAATGACTAAGCCTAAATTAGCAAAAGGTAAGAAAATAGATGAGCGAGCCCCCATAACAATTCGATATTTCACAGGGTCATTATGCAAAATATGATTCCAAATTTCAACACGTTCATTCTGGTTAAACTTTGAGTGATAAACTCCAATTGCTTCTCCAAAATGTTTCTCTAAACGTTGAATTAATTGTGTTGTTAGAGCGATTTCAGGCAACAAAAACAATACTTGCTTTCCTTGTTCTAATTGCTCTTGAATTAAATCGATGTAAATTTCCGTCTTCCCAGATCCAGTAACACCGTGCAACAAACATACTTCTTTGGATTCGAAAGAAGTTCGAATTTCGTTTAAAGTAATGGTTTGAACCTCTGACAATTCTTTCATAGATTCGAGGTCATTTTCCGAAGATTTCACTCTATCTATTTGTAATTTTTCAGATTGTAAGACACCATTTTTCACCAACGTATCTAAAGCGGATGTTGACGCTCCGGCCTCTTCTAGTACTTTTTTAGCGACTGGAAGTTGATATCCACCATTCAATTTAGATAGAAACAACATTAAAGCATGTAATTGTTTTTCTTTTGCTTTGGAAATTTCTAAGGTATTCAATAATGCTTGTAATTCTATCTCGTGTTGAAATTGTTCGGTTAAAAAATAAAAAGTAGCTGTTTTTGGGGTGAATTTTTCATTCACCTCTTCCATTGATATCACAATACGTTGATCCATCATTTGTTTGATAATCGGTTGTATTGTTTTTATTCCGACAATTTCAGATATCTGTTTTAAATCTAAAGACTCTTGTATTTCTAAAGCTTCAACAATTTGAGTAAAACGCTCATTTTGTAATTGTTTTGACACATCAAAATCAGGATGCAAAACGATTTTGGTTTCAGAAGCTAATTTAAAATTCGTAGGTAAAGCAGCATTTAACACATCTCCAATGGGAGCCATATAATATTCAGAAATCCACTTCCAAAATCGATATTGATTTCGAGTAGAAATTGGCCTATCATCCAATACATGTTCTATGTATTTTGCTTGATAACCTGCAGGAATTTCTTCATGAACCTTAGAGACAATACCTGTGTAAAGTTTACCTTTTCCAAATGGAACTACTACACGCATACCAATTTGAACAAGTTCATTTAATTCAAAAGGAATCCTATAAGTAAACTCATTACGAACAGCAATAGGCAAAATCACATCTGCGAAAAGAGTCTTTCTTTCTGACATGATTTTTATTTACAAAAAAATGTTTCTTTGAAGTCACTAGGGACATCCGAACAAAAATTCAAATTTCCAGTATATTGACCCTGACATAATTCCATCATGGATGATTGATCTATAGCTCTAAAATAGTTGCTTGCAGAATATTGTTTAAAAGGTAATTTTTGAACAATAAAATTATTACGTGACGCAAAAATACCTTTTACTCGCATACCATTCGAAACTGTTAAATTTGTGTACTCTTTTTTTGATTGAGCTAAAGAAGAAGACGGTGTTAATGTATTTAGGTACTCAATAAATTCACTTGAACAAAACATCGTATTAATATCTAAACGAAACAATTGTCTTTTCGTAACACTCTTATCAGTACACTCAGCTGCAATTTTCTTATAAAAACTTTCTCCTCCTGCGCCAACAGCTACAGCTGAAGACGAGCTTTTAATCCTATCTCCTAAGTTCCAATTTATTTTTTTTACTGTGCTTTCTGTTCCTTTATATTCTTTGATGTAAATATCCAGTGCGATATTTAAAGCAGAAGCGGTTCCAAGTGATGCATTTACCTGAGTAGAAAAATAACCATACTTAGCAATATTGTTTGAGGCAAATGAAAATGAACTACCTTCAGATGCTGGATTACCAAGTTTTGCATTTTGAATTAAACTCGTTTCTCCATTAACTTCAAAACGTTTGTTATCTATAGAAACATTTAATTTGTATACAAAACCTGGTTTTAATGCAGTTGTTTTATCTGTTTTGAAATAATAAAGTTTTTGTTTTGGTGCATAAAAAACACCGTTCGTATCTTTATTATAAACTATCGTGTCTCTTAACTTCCATGACCTTGATTTTTGTCCATTCAATGTTTCAGATATGGTAACATCCACTTGTTTAAAATAACTAGAGTCTGGAATCTGTGCTATTTCTAGCGCATTTGTACCACCATAAAAAGCGCGATTAACCCGCACATAATGAATGGAATCTGATTGATCTAATAATGCATAAACGATAGCTGTTTCTTTACCATCTGGAGAAAGATCTATATCTTCATTACAAGAAACAAACATGAAGGCTAACAAACATGCTAAACTCCAATAAAAATATTTTTTTATCATCCTTTAAATCTACTAAAACGCATAAAACTTAACATCCATTTAGGTAAGTGTTTTTCGGGATTGCGATTTTTCAAATGAATATACCATCCAATTTTTTTGATTAACGGAACTTTATGTGTTTCAACAAATTCAATCAAAGTACCATCAGCATCTTCAATGTAGCTAAATCTACCTCCTGCTTCCCCCATATCAAAGGTATCTCCAGTATCTATCGTAAATGGATAACCTGCTGCTTCACAATCTTTTTTTAATGCATTCATACCTTGTACATCAAAACACAAATGAATGAATCCCCAATCTCCCCAAAAACGATTTTCAAAAATTTTCCTGCAATCGGTTCTATCAATAGACTGTACTAACTCTATTTCGGATGCCCCTAACATTTGAGCAAATGGTCCTTTTCTTGCTTCAGGATGTCTTAAAAGCACTCTTCTAAATGTTCCTTTTCCACCAGGAAGATTTTGATAAACCGGAAAAGATTCTGTTACATCATAAACAACAGTAGTATATCCTAATACATTTTGATATAAATCTAAAGAACGATTAATATCACTCACACCTATTACAGAACCTGCGACACCTCCTGTTTTACCTTCGAAATCTGTATTGATATACCAACTTAATCCTTCAACAATTTCAAAAATATTTCCATTTGGATCTTGAACGAAAAAATGTTTTTTCCCTTCAGGTGTTTTAAAAACATCACTTAAAAAGTTGGCTCCTTTTTTCTTCATAAAATCAAAAGATGCTTGAACATCTTTTGATTTTATTTTACAAGCATATAATCCATAATCACCCAACTGTATTTCAAAGGCTGCTTTTTCGGTATTGCGAGAAGTATATTGCCAAATTTCAAATCCACCACCTCCTTCTAAACTCAAAGCCAATGTTGCAGTTCGATCTTGAACAACTCCTCCTGTATATTGTGTCATCAATGGTGCAGGGGCAGCTTCTTCAAATACTTTAATATCTGTTCCAAACATTGTTCTATACCAAGCCCAAATTTCGGGTACATTTGGAACACCTATTCCCATTTGTTGAACACCACAAATAATTTTCTTCATTTTAATTTCTTTTTTAACCTATCTAAATATCGTCAAATCCAAGTAATGCTCTAAAAGCTTTTATAATTCTATTTCTTGAAAAAATATTAATTTTTGTCTGACAACGTTTAATATGATCTTTCAAATCATCATTATCATTATTTAAAGACATTTTGATTGCCTCCTTATAATTTTCAATAGCTTTAGTATAATCACCACGCAACTCATAATAAGAACCTTTCTCGTCAAATAGTGTTCTCTTAGAGACTTGACTTACTTTTTCAGCTTTCTCTATCAATTTACCTAAATCTTCTAACCTACCTAAGTCACGTAATAAAAACATATAATTTTCATAAGAATAACCATAATTCTCATCAAATTGAATTGCTAACTTATAATGATTTTCAGCTTTTTCTCTGTCAGAAAATTTTTGTTTATAAATCCAACCCAAGGTATTATGAGCCGCAGCACATTTAGGATTTTCTTCTAAAATTTCATCAAGTAAATCTAATGCTGCTTCGACTTGATCATTTTCAAGTGCTTTGTCACACTCTAATAATTTTAAATCAATATTTCTAGAACTCATAGGATTTTAAATAACCTATCAAAAAT
>JBKCEW010000159.1:0-29304 GCA_046304235.1 Crocinitomicaceae bacterium
TTTGCTTTTTAAATATTAAAAATGGAACGTGTTTAATTTAGAGCAGATACTAAAAATGAAAGGAGTATTAATGCAATGAAAAACATCGGATGTATCGAAGAAGGAATACTACGTAGCAACGCCTATAATAAAAACGGAGAACGCAGGAATAGTATTGTTATGAGTATCTTAAAGGATGAATGGTTTAAAAGTGTTAAAGAAAAATTAAAACAAAAATTACACGACTCTATATAAGTGTTTTAAAAGTAAATTTATTAACAAAAAAGTTAAATTAATGGGGAGTTTTGACTACCCATTGATTTAACTTATACTTTTTTTAATCTAGCAGTTTTAAGATAATCCCCAGTAAAACTTTTACCTGTTATTCCAAAATCGGCAACCGCAAGAAAAACAAGATCTTCCGTACCTAAATTGACAGATTGATGAATACACCATCTAGGAATAAGTGCAAAATCACCTGGCCCTACTTCATTTTCATAATTATCTACTATTACTTTCCCCCTACCTTTTAAGAAAATAAAAACTGTTTCATGTGCATGTCGATGCATTTCATTTGCCTTACCTGGCTTTACTGTGACAATTCTTGGATCGAGAACCTCTAGTTTGAATGGTAATAGATTTACATTGAATTCTATTCCTAATTCATCAACTTTATTCTCATATAGACCTGAAAGTCTGTTATCATTAAGACTTGAAACTAACTCTTTTTTATCTTGAATATCAGTCAGTGATTTCTGTAAGTTTATTTTCTCTAACAAACCTCCTATTCGATTAATTTGAATATCACCAAATATACGTCCTATTAATTCATCAAGACATGCAGTCCACTCTGGGTTACCTTCAGGTTGATTTACCCAATCAATAAATTTAATAACTTCTTGTTTTTGGTCATCTGTTTGTATTCCATACATTAAAATAGCAGACAAAGTTGGTCTTAAATGACTAATATCTATGGATTCAAGTGATTCTAATCCGTTTTTTACTATAACAAGTTCCTCAAATAAACTTTCAAATTCATCTGAAGATAGTCTTTTCCCTTTGATTGATTTTTTAAATAAATCTTTCATAGTTAAACATATTTTAGTTGAGCATCCAACTGTTTTGCTCTAACATACATATCATCCCAATATGAAGCTCTAAGATTTAAAGCTGTTAACATCCCCTTACGTAATTCATGAGCAGATTCTTGACTTTCATTGGAAAGCTCTTCAGCTATTTGCAATAAAATTAAACCATGCTCATCATCCACTTCAGTATGAAGAGGAAAAAAAACATATTGCTCTAAACTAAGATCACTATGTTTTTCAATAGCTTCAATTAAATGTCTGTATATATATTTGACAATTGATTCAGTTCCCAAACCTATAGCTCCAACTGCAGCCGCGGCTGATCCAGATTGGATTAAACGAAGAAAAGACTCTCTCCAGATTTCAACTTCTATACCATTTTCCAAATCTCTATCAACTCCCATTGCGTCTTGAAAACGTCTAAAAAGTTTAGGGTGTGCTATCCCTTGAACCCATTCCTCTTTAATATTTAAAGTTGCAATAGCTTCTATGTCTTCATCGTGTAAATGTCCACTCTCTTCAGACAAATTATCAAGTAAATGCTCCCTATGAATAGGATTTTCTAATTTCGAAATAACTGCTGTCAAATAACGAGGAAACCAAGCGCTATATGCTCCATATTGAGCAGCAAAATCTTTCAGGATTTCTTTATTATTCTGAAATTCACCATTCTTTAACGCAATAAGATAAGGGTGATTGATAGCACGATGATTTAAAGCTTCTTCTATAAGATGATTCATATAATAGTTGGATTTATATTATGAATAAAATTAATTCATTAAAAATAAATTACCAACTATATATTTACAAAATTAGTAGAATCTAGTATCAGTATTTAAACTTGTTAGAAATTAAAAGAGACTGTCTCAAAACTAAATTGAGCAGTCTCTTAATTTTTTGTTGGCCTACTAGGGCTCGAACCTAGACTCTTCTGAACCAAAATCAGACGTGTTGCCAGTTACACCATAGGCCAGTATCTGATTGCAAAATTAGTAAGTTTTTTTATTGTTGCAAGAATGATTTCTATTTTTTTTAAAAAAAATCATTACATGCGAACAACTATTTATAAGTCAATATTTTAAACTATTTCGATAAATAGTTTTTGAGTTAATATTAATTTTTGATGAATTTTACACCTTGATTTTTTAACGTTTATTAATTTGCAAATGCTTTTCAAAAGCATAAAATCCTTATTTTCGTTGGTTTAAAAATCATAAGCTAAATGCTTATTTCAAATTCAAACAAATAATAAAGAATGAATTACAAAAAAAGTAACATTGTTTTAGGTTGGATTACCTTTCTGATTGCAACCATCGTCTATTTTATTACGATTGAAGATACAGTAAGTTTGTGGGATTGTGGTGAGTACATCACTGCAGCTTATAAACTAGAGGTTGGTCACCCTCCCGGTGCTCCCCTATTTATGTTGTTAGGAAGATTGTTTTCTTTCTTCGCTTCTCCAGAAATGGTGGCTGTTTGGATCAACCGTATGTCTGCTTTATCAAGCTCTTTTACAATACTTTTTATGTTTTGGTCTATCACCATGTTGGCTAAAAAAATGGCATTAAGAGACAAGAGAACCATGTCAATGGGTGAACAAATTGCTGTTTTAGGTAGTGGATTCATTGGTGCCATCGCTTACACTTTCACTGATTCATTTTGGTTTTCTGCTGTAGAAGGTGAAGTATATGCTATGTCTTCCTTATTTACAGCTATCATCTTTTGGGCAATTTTAAAATGGGATGAAGAAACAACTGCAATCAAACACAATGAATTAGAGACAAACTCTAGTCCTTTGAGATGGATGGTATTGATTTTGTTTTTATTTGGACTTGCTATAGGGGTCCATTTACTTGGATTACTTGTTGTTCCTGCAATAGCTTATGTTATATACTTCAATCAATCCAAAGATTTTTCATGGAAAGGTTTTTTCATTACAGGTATCATCTCCATTTTCACGCTTGGATTTATTCAAGAAGGTATTATACCGGGAACAATTTCTTTAGCGTCGAAATTTGAAATTACTTTTGTAAATGATATGGGAATGCCTTTCTATATCGGAAGTATGTTTTTCTTTATTTTATTGATTATAGGAGTGATTTTCCTTGTAAACTGGAGTAGAAAAAATGACAAACCAATTTTAAATGCCGCTGCACTCGGTTTAATTGTATTCTTGATAGGTTACGGTTCATTTGCGACTATTGTAATTCGTTCAAGTGCAAATACGCCTTTGGATGAAAACGACCCTGAAAACTTAGTAACACTTCATGCCTATTTAAAACGTGAACAATATGGTAGTTGGCCTATTGCTTATGGTCCTTATTGGAATTCTAAAATGGACGATGACCAAACACATTGGGGTGATCGTTCTCGATTCTATGCAAGAAGATTTGTGGTCATGCGTGGTGATAGCGAATTAAAAGCATTCAAAAGCGAACAACATGCTAAAGATTATTTAAAGACATTAGGTGTTGGTCATGAAATTGTGGAAAAATATTTTGTGACAAACGAGAATTATAGAGAACACCAAGAACCTACTTACTTACAAAACACCTTTTTGCCACGTATGTATTGGAGTCAAGACCAACAAAAAATTGAGGCTTACAAATCTTGGTCAGGTTATGACGAAACCGATGGTACAGGATCAGAATTAGGAAGCGATGGTAAACGTTTGCCTACTTTCGGTGAAAACATGACCTACATGTTCCGTTACCAAGTAAATTGGATGTATTGGAGATACTTTATGTGGAACTTTGCAGGTCGTCAAAATGATATACAAGGCCATGGTGATGCAATGAGAGGAAATTGGATTTCAGGATTCAAGTCAATCGATCAGATGCATCTTGGCGATCAAGGTGATAACATTCCAACTTACACTACAAACAACGAGTCACACAATAAATTCTTCTTATTTCCTCTAATTTTAGGAGTGATCGGCATGATGTTTCATTTTTACAGAGCACCTAAAGATGCCTTTGTTGTTTTACTAACTTTTTTCTTTACAGGATTTGCAATTGTTTTATACTTAAATCAAAAACCATTCGAACCAAGAGAACGTGATTATGCTTATGCTGCTTCGTTTTATGCCTTTGCCATGTGGATTGGTCTTTCGGTATTTGCATTATTTGATTTATTTAGAAATATCGAAAAAACAGCATTAAAAAGAAGTGCAATCATTACAGCTGGAATCTTGGCATTCCTTTTTATTATCGATATGAAAAGTGATTCGCTTACCGCTTCTTTCACTTGGTTATACATTGCAGCTATCGGATTTATACTTGTTTTTGGTATGAATTTTCTTGGAAAAAAACTGAAAAATGAATCTCAAGGAGCAATACTTTCGATTTTGATTACTATTATCGCTCCATTATTATTAGCAGTACAAGGTTGGGATGATCATGATCGTAGCGACAAAACTTCTGCAAGAGACTTAGCATACAACTATTTAGAATCATGCAATAGAAATGCAATCTTGTTTACAAATGGTGATAACGATACGTTCCCATTGTGGTACTTACAAGAAGTGGAAGAAAAAAGAACCGATGTAAGAGTATGTAACTTATCACTAATGCAAACAGATTGGTACACGGAGCAAATGATGATGAAAGCTTACGAGTCTGAACCTCTACCAATCAAATTCAGAGAAGATCAAATTTTGATGTACGCAGGTAATACTGATCAAGTATATTTCTTATCTATGTTTGATTTAATGAATGCAGGTATTGCTAAAGAAACTTTAGAAAAATTATACAAGGAAAAAATCAAATACAACAAAACTGCGTTTACTGCTGCTTTTGAACAATTCCAAAATAATTGTAGTGTACTTGGAAATACGATTAAAGCTAAAAATCCAACTGCACAAGGGAGAGTAGATGAAATCAAAAACTTATTGACTGCTACGGTAACTAATCCAGGATACAAAGAAGTAGATAAGTTGATGACTGCGGCTTTAGAAGTTTTAGTTGGATATTCAAATGGAATGATTGAACTTCCTCAAGGTCAAGCGGAACAGTTCCAACAGTTCTTAAAAGATTGGGAGACTAGTTGGGATTTCTTACCAATAGAAAAAGCAATGGAATTTGTACGTGATGACAACAACCAGATTACAAATAACAACAATAAATTACGTGTATTCCCAAGCAAAGGTTTTATTGTACCTGTAAACAAAAAGAATGTAATTGCTTCAGGAATTGTTAGTAAAGAGAAAGCTGCTGACATACCATCAGAAATTAGATTTGCAATTGATAAACAAGCGATTACAAGAGAGCAAGTTATGATGTTAGATGTTATTGCGAACAATGATTGGAAACGACCTATCTATTTTTCTTCTCCTGGTGGTTCAGATGTTTCAATTGCTCTCTATACTAGCGGTTATGTTCAACAAAATGGTATGGCCTATGAATTTACTCCAGTCCAAGAACGTAATCCTATCGATAAAGTGAAAATGTTGAATAACCTAACAAAGGTATATAACTACGGTAAAATGAACCAAAAAGGAGTGTTAAACGATTATTACACACGTCGTCATACTTCACAATATAGAGATCAGTTTACACGTTTAGCAGATGCATATTTGTCTGAAGCAGATGAATTACAAAATAATAAATCAATTTACCCTGGACAAATTAGCATGTTAAGACAGATGGGTAAAACTAAGTCTGCTGACTCACTTCAAAAAATATTCAGTAATTCTGACAAAACTATAAAGGATAATAAAGCTTTTGCAATCAAGTTAATCAAACGCTCCTTGGAAGTGATGCCAATCGAAAGAGTTATTGATTATGGTGAACCGACACCTGGTAGAGATAACTATGATCTAGGAAATGGACTAACTTTTGAGGCTTTTACAGATGGTACTGTTCACGACTATGTTGGTATCTTATTTAGAGCAGGTGATAAAAAAGCAGGCGAAGATTTGGCATTGAAAGTTGGTAACGAATTAGAGTCTATCTTAAACTATTTTGAAAATAGTAAACCAAAATTTGCTCTAAATAACAAATCAGATATCATTTCTGCTTTGCACAATTACATGCTTGTTGCTACATTTGTTGGTGACCCTGAAATCGGAATACCAAACGGAAAAACAACGTCTAAGATGAGATCTTACATTCAGAAATACTACAATGTTGTTTTACCACGTATAATTAATGAATTAAAAATGACGGGAGATTTCAATCTAAAAGATATTCAGAACTTTAAAAATCATACGGATGCAGTTGCTATGAAATTTAATTTTATTGCAAAACCAAAAAATCAAGCCCCTGCAGGTGGTCAATCCTTAACACCAGAACAAATTCAGCAGTTGATGCAAAGTCAACAGTAAATCAATTTCTGTGTTGCGTTTTTTTAAAACCCCATATCTAATAAAGAAACTTTTTTTTAGAAGGATATGGGGTTTTTCATTGGATAAAAAATCTGTTTACCTCACCTTTGATGATGGCCCTCATCCTGATATTACAATTTGGATACTAGATTACCTCTCTAGTGAAAATATAAAAGCATCTTTTTTTTGTGTGGGCGAAAACGTTAGAAAATATCCGGAAATTTTTACTAGAATTATAAAAGATGGACATTCAGTTGGTAACCATACCATGCACCACAACAAAGCTAATAGTTCTCAAAAAAAAGAATATTTTGATTCGATAAATAAAGCTTCAACTTATATTGAATCTAACTTTTTTCGACCTCCTTATGGTAGACTCCCAATTATGTGGGAAAATGAACTACTTAAAAAGTATAAAATTGTAATGTGGTCTTGGCTTTCATATGACTTTGATAAAAATATATCGGTAAAAACCATTTTAAAAAAAGCAAAAAAAATAAAATCAGGAGATATTTTAGTACTTCACGACAATCCTAAAATCAACGAAAAACAAAAAGAATTATTACCAAAATTAATTCGAGAACTTAAACACAATAATTTTACATTTGAAACCATTTCATAAAATGAAAAAAACAAAAATCAGTCAATATAACGATCAAATCATTGAATCTTTAAAGTTATTTTTTGAAGGACATTTATTTATCATTCAACATAAACTATATCGACATTTAATCATTACAGGAATTATTTTTATTTTCATATTTACTGTAGGGCTAACCTATCTAATTCAGTTAATCAATTGGACTGAAATGAGTTACTCCGATGACATTGAACACTTCTTAATAACATATATTAATTTAAGTTCCAGCTATATTGATTATATAACACAAGGTGCATTTTGGGTTGTAAAACATGCTTTAAAAGCAAATAAGGATTCTATTTTTTTATCCCTTTTTTTAATTATTGGTACCCCTTATTTATCATTCCTTAGTGGGAAGATACAAAAATTAGTGTCAGATTCAGAATCTAAATTCAACTTAAGAAAATTCTTTAAAGAAATTTATAGAGGATTAAGTATTTCATTAAGAAATATTTTCAAGCAATTCCTTTGGTTTTTATTGATCTTAATTTTATCATTTATTCCTTACATGGAATACCTCACTCCACTTTTTGGTTTTATTATACAAGCTTATTACAATGGTATTCTTATAACAGATTATACCCTTGAACAAAAAGGTTTTTCTATTACAGATAGTTTACAATTTTACAAAACCAACAAATTTGCGATGTTTTCAACGGGACTTGGATTTATGTTTATCCTACTGATCCCAGTTATAGGATGGTTTATAGCACCTACTTATGCACTTGTGTCAGCTTCCTTGTATTTTGAAAAAAATCGAATCGATACCGAAAATCCTATATAACTATTCGCATAATTTTTGTACTTCACCTAAAATTTCATCAATACGTTTATCATTAATCCCAATCCTAACCAATATTTTTCGATTAAAAGTCAAATCTTTCGCTAAAATTATATTCTCATCTAACAATGCTTTTTTTTCCTCTGTCAGCAACGTTGACAAACAAGTTACAGGATACAAGCCTGTTTCATCAATTAAATCTTTTAGAGCAAATTTAGCGGGATAGTCCCAACTTAATAACTGAATATTTTTACAATTCCCATATGTTTTGGCGTCATCTGTAAATCTTGAATTGGTAACAATCCAACCTTTAAAAGTTTTATAATTACCCAAATCAGAACCATTTTGCAAAATATCTTCAAATCTTGAATGAATGTATAAAGGCACTTTAACATCCACTGAAATCCCACCCTGATTCTTGTATTTACATTCCATCAACATAAGCTCATTTCCTTTTCGACATTTTACATCTACCTCATGCGTTATACATTTCCCTTGAAAAATAAGACCTGTTTCAGTATTGTATCCTTGTGCTGCAAATAGTGCTGCGATAAATTTTTCAAATGGATATCCAGAAGGACCTAACTCCATCATCCCATTTTTTAAATTATATCGTGAGGCTGTATGTGAATTTTGTTTTTTTAAAAGACGAAATGCAAGTGAATATATCTTATTGGTTGAAATACCATTTACTATCTCACTTTGTAGTTGATCTATAATACTATTTGCCTCTTCATAGCTAGCTTTTGAACGAATTAGTGAATTACGTAATTTACTCTCTGAAAATGTTTCCATTTTACCAGAAGCTTTTTTTACCTTGATATGTCTATGACTCATTGTAATTTAATTTCATCCAATAATTCAGGTACAAGCACCTCTACACCTAATTCATCTTGTAATTTTACACGAAATACATTTTGAGCAGTTGGCTCACCATGTACTAATATTATTTTTTCAGGGATTTGATTCATTGCCTTTACCCAATCAATCATGCCTTTTTGGTCAGCATGAGCAGACAAAGAGTCTATTGTTTGAATCTCCGCACCAATCTGCACATATTTACCTCTAATTTTCAACTCTTTAGCACCTTCCTTCAAACTTCTACCTCTTGTACCCTCGCCTTGATATCCAACTAAAAGTATTGTATTTAATGGATCCCAACCTAATTGAGAAATGTAATTTAAAACTCTACCACCCGTAATCATTCCACTCGCTGCAATGACTATTTTTCTTTTCTCATCTTTGATTATACGTTGTGTCTCTCGAATATCTTTTACAAACTTGACATGTCTATCTAAATTATAAATCTTTTTATTGGATAGTTTATGCCATCCAGAATAACGAAGAAAAATTTCAGTAGCACTGGTTCCCATTGGACTATCTAAATACACTGGAATAGCAGGAATTCTTTTTAAATCTTTTAATTCATTGATTAAATATAAAATTTCTTGAGCACGTCCAACTGCAAAACTTGGAATTATAGTTGTGCCTCCTCTTTCCCAAGTATTTAAAATAACGCTTTCTAAAAGGTCTAATACATCTTCTTTTGGATGGATTCTATCTCCGTAGGTACTTTCTAAAACTAAAAACTCTGCTCCTTCAGGTACTTCAGGCGCTGCCAACAAATCATCATTCCCACGACCTAAATCTCCAGAAAAAATAACTTTTCTACCTTCTACATGGAATTCTAAACTTGCAGAACCTAAAATATGACCATTTTTAATGAATTCAACAGTAATATCTTCACTTATTCGAACTCGTTCTCTGTCTTGATGTGTTTCGATTAACTCTATCACTTTATCTACATCACTTTCAGTATATAATGGAGTTGCTGGAGAGTGCTTCGAATACCCTTCTTTATTGGCTTGATACGCTTCTTCTTCTTGAATTTTGGCGCTATCTCTCAAAATCAATTCAACCAATTCTTTAGTTGGGGCAGTCATTAAAATTCTTCCTTTGTAGCCATTTTTAACCAACACAGGTAGGTACCCACAATGATCTAAGTGAGCATGGGTTATTACAACTGCATTTATTGAAGCGATTTGAACAGGAAATGGCTCTCTGTTTTTTTCTCTTAATTTCTTTAACCCTTGATACAAACCACAATCAACCAATACCTGTGTATGTTTGGTTTTAAGAAGATGTTTAGATCCTGTAACTGTACCTGCTGCTCCTAAAAATTTGATCGAAATAGAACTCTCTTTCATTTGATTAATAATTAAATTTATTGACTTATGACAACGATCATAAGGTACGCCTATTTAGATATGAATTATACCATCCAATTATGCTAGTTCAATATTCAGCATAATAATTAAGAAAAGATATGATTTTGATCACTTTTATTAAAATCATTTATTATTCTAACAATAAACGATCTTTCCCATCAAAATAGGGTGATTGAATTGATAATACTTTAAGTGGTATAGCTGAAGTTACTTCAACTTTATGCGGTGTGTTTTTAGGAATAAAAATATAATCCCCTTTTTTTATGTTGATCGTTCTATCACCTAACAACATTTCAGCTTCACCTTCTATCACATAGATTGTTTCGGAATGCTCTCTGTGTAGGTGTTTTTTGACTCCATGTTTTATTGATATTACAAACGATGAAGTCAAAGAATCACCTCCGATTCGTTCAATTTTTATTAATTCTTCTGATTTAAAAGGTATAGAATCTAACTGAAGATGTAATTGACCAAAGTAAGAATTTGAAGTAAAAAACAAGAAGAAACACAATATATACTTCATTATTTACGTTTAAAAATTGGAACTGTTGAACAAGGTTCGCCATACATGATTGATTTTGCAACGGGCTGTAACTTTTGTATCAATTGTGACATAGCAAATTCAGGTTCAACAATATCTGCACACCCTTTTATTATAATACGACCATCTTTAAATTCAGATAAATCCAATGCCTCAATTTTATTGGCTATTAATTGTTTTTCAAGAGAGATTTGATTACCAACTATCACCATTTTAGCTATATCTACCAATTTAGAGCTCACTAACATATATGCCCATGTAGGAACAATAGCATCTACAGAACAAAAAACATGAACATATTTACCATCGAATTGAGACCAATCATTAGAATCAATATATTCTCGGAACATTTTTTCTTTTAAAATTAAACGTTCCCATAACTGATCTGCAATATCTATACCTATAATCTGTGATTTGTCTGGTTTAAATATCGCAAGATCCATAGATTTCAAACCACTCTCTTTAACCTTATTTCTAATTTCTTCCATATTAATATTTTAAAGCTAAACCGACGGAAATCAATGGGCCTCCCAGTCCAAATTCACCGACTAAACCAACATATTGAGAAAAATAATACCTACCTCCAACACATATACGAGCAGAAACAGGAAAAGGAATTAACTGAATTCTGTCTTTAAATTCTACGGTATTATCTAATGTGTTTTTAGTTGAACTATAAGATCGATTATTGTAACCCAAACCAAAACCAATATAAGTATCATACCTAGGATTATCGTGTTCAAAATGATAATTTACCCTAAAATGAATTCTCAGTCGCTCCATAACAGAATGAAAATTATCTGATTTAATAATTGAATTATCACCAAACCAAGTGGTATCATTCATTTGATACTTAAAATCAACATAATTATACATTAAATCAACACCTACTCCAAGATTATCATCTACTAAGTATTCAGCTCTGAAACCTGATGGTCCTAATCCATTTAGTGAAATAAGCTGATAATTACCCAATCCAGAAGTAACTAAAATTTTACCAAAATTAGGAGCACCTAAATAAGTATCAAACATAATATTTCCAGGATATAATGCCTGTGACTTTAAATTCAGTGAGGTCAATAAGAAAAACAATATCAGTAATCTTTTCATAACTCATAATTAGGAACGTTGAATTTAATAAAATCATCGATACGAAAATAAAAAAGGCTGACCAAAATTGGTCAGCCTTTAAATTAAGTTATAAAAGAGTGATTAAGCTTCTTGTAGTTTAATCAAGTTCAATGCAGAACCTGCTTTAAACCACTCGATTTGAGAATCGTTGTATGTATGATTCACTTGAATCGTTTCTGAAGAACCATCTTTGTGATTAATTTCAATTGTTAATGGTTTATTAGGAGCAAAATCAACTAAATCTGTGAAGTTAAATGTATCATCTTCTTGAATTTTATCGTAATCAGCTTCATTAGCAAAAGTCAACCCTAACATCCCTTGTTTTTTCAAGTTTGTTTCGTGAATACGTGCAAATGATTTAACCAATACTACTCTTACACCTAAATGTCTTGGCTCCATTGCAGCATGTTCTCTAGAAGAACCTTCACCATAGTTTTGGTCACCTACTACAATCGAAGGAATTCCAGCAGCTTTATAAGCTCTTTGTACTGCAGGAACTTCACCATATTCACCAGTCAATTGGTTTTTAACTTTATTTGCTTCACCATTGAAAGCATTGATAGCACCAATTAACATATTGTTTGAAATGTTATCCAAGTGACCACGGTAACGTAACCAAGGGCCAGCCATAGAAATATGATCCGTTGTACATTTACCTTGTGCTTTAATTAACAATTTAGCACCTGTAATATTTTGTCCGTCCCATACAGGAAAGTTTTCTAATAATTGTAAACGAGACGAATCAGAAGCAACAATCACATCAATTGATGAACCATCAGCTGCAGGTGCTTGGTATCCATTATCTTCTACTGCAAACCCTCTTTTTGGTAATTCATCTCCAGTTGGCGGGTCTAATTTAACTTGCTCACCATTGGCATTTGTTAAAGTATCTGTAATTGGATTAAACCCTAAATCACCAGCAATCGCTAAAGCAGCTACCATCTCAGGAGAAGCAACGAAAGCGTGAGTATTTGGGTTACCATCTGCTCTTTTAGAGAAGTTACGGTTAAAAGAATGAATAATTGTGTTTTTCTCTCCTTTTTCAGCACCTTCACGATCCCACTGCCCGATGCATGGACCACAAGCATTTGTAAAGATTTTTGTGCCTAATTTTTCAAAAGTAGCAACAAAACCATCTCTATCAATTGTATAACGAACTTGTTCTGAACCTGGATTGATACCGAATTCAGCCTTCGCTGTTAAGCCTTTTGCAACAGCTTGTTCAACAATAGAAGCTGCTCTAGCGATATCTTCATAAGAAGAATTAGTACAAGAACCAATTAGACCCCACTCTACTTTTAATGGCCATCCGTTCGCTTCAGCCTCAGCTCTTAATTCAGATACTGGAGTACCTCTATCTGGAGTAAAAGGACCATTAACGTGTGGTTCTAACGTATTTAAGTCAATAGTAATTACTTGATCGAAATATGCTTCTGGGTTTTCGTAAACTTCTTTATCACCTGTTAAATAATCAGCAATTTTATCTGCTTCGTTTACTACTTCTTGACGACCAGTAGCAATTAAATAACGACGCATTGAATCATCGTAACCAAAAGTTGAAGTTGTAGCACCAATTTCAGCACCCATATTACAAATAGTACCTTTACCCGTACAAGATAATGAAACTGCTCCTTCACCAAAGTACTCAACGATCGCTCCAGTTCCTCCTTTCACAGTTAGTATATCTGCCACTTTTAAGATTACATCTTTCGCAGAAGTCCATCCATTTAATTTACCTGTTAATTTAATACCGATTAACTTAGGGAATTTTAATTCCCAAGCCATGCCAGCCATTACATCAACTGCATCAGCACCACCAACACCGATAGCTACCATTCCTAAACCACCAGCATTTACAGTGTGTGAATCCGTACCAATCATCATTCCACCAGGGAACGCATAATTTTCTAATACAACTTGGTGAATGATACCTGCTCCTGGTTTCCAGAAACCAATACCATATTTACTAGAAATAGAAGATAAGAAGTTATAAACTTCGTTGTTTTGATTTAATGATTCTTGCAAATCTTTAGTTGCACCTACTTTCGCTTGGATCAAGTGGTCAGCATGTACGGTAGAAGGCACTGCTACTTTCTTTTTTCCAGCTTGCATAAATTGCAACAATGCCATTTGTGCAGTTGCATCTTGCATAGCCACTCTATCTGGAGCAAAATCTACATAAGACTTACCTCTTTCGTAAGCTGTTGTAGCGTTTCCATCCCACAAGTGAGCATAAAGGATTTTTTCAGCTAAAGTTAAAGGTTTGTTAACCACTTTTCTTGCAGCATCAACACGCTCTGGAAAAGCAGCATACACCTTTTTAATCATGTCTAAATCAAAAACCATAATATATGTTTTAAATAGTGTACAAAATTTATCGGCCAAATTTACAAAAACTTGACCTTATATAATAAAGAAGTCTTTAATTAATTTAACTCTTTGACAGCATCTTTTCTCAAAACAGAACCAATCAACCAATGCCCCAAATAAATGAATGGAGTTAAAAGCACCGCAATTACAAGTTTTGTTCCATAACCTACACTTCCCATTTCCCAAAACTGTTGGCTATCAATTTTACCTGGTAAATAAAACGCAATTCCCAATACAATAAACGTATCAATCAATTGTGAAAACATAGTCGAGCCTGTAGCTCTCAACCATATATATTTATCTCCTGTTCTTTTTTTAAACGCACCAAAAATATAAACATCAAGTAATTGCGATACTACAAACGCTGTAACACTACCAACGATTATCCACATTCCCTGTCCAAATACTTCGTTAAAAGCTTTATCTTGAACAGGTGAAAAAGAAACAGCAGGAATTTGCATCCCCATGAACAATAAAACAAAAGCATAACATATCAAAACTGCTGTTATAAAAGTTAATTTTCTGACCCCTTTATGCCCGAAATATTCGTTGATTAAATCTGTTGTTATAAAAACAATTGGCCAAGGTAAAATACCTAAACTAAACGTATAGCCAAATAGTTGAATTAACTTACCACCAATCAACTCTGCAACAACTGCATTAGTAATAAAAACACCTGCTAAAACAACAAAAACAATATCTTTTTTAGAAGTAAACATGAAAACTAATTTGAATAACATCAAAAGTAAACGATTTATTTAAGTTAGACTCTTGTTATTTATCGCATAAAATGATAAATTTGCAATCTTATTAAAAACATAAATCATTTTTTTATGAATCATTACGAAACTGTTTTCATCTTAACTCCCGTTTTGTCTGACGATCAGGCAAAGGAAGCAGTGCAAAAATTCGAAGGTGAGATTGGTACCTTTGGTGGAAAATTAAAGCACACTGAGAAATGGGGCTTGAAAAAATTAGCTTACCCAATTCAAAAGAAAACTACTGGATTTTATTATTTAGTAGAATTCGAAGCAGAAGGTCATGTTGTTGCTGACTTAGAATTATCTTTTAAACGTGACGAGCGTGTTATGCGTTTCTTAACTGTGAAGATGGATGCACACCATGTAACTTATGCTGAGAAAAGAAGAGCTAAAGTTGGAAAAACTGTAGAAGCTTAATTTTTAACCTTAAATTAGAACACAATGTCACAAAACGATATTCGCTACTTAACGCCGATTAACATCGACATTAAAAAACAAAAATACTGTCGTTTCAAAAAAAGCGGTATTAAATTCATCGATTATAAAGATGCTAACTTCTTGTTGAAATTGGTTAACGAGCAAGGTAAAATTTTACCTAGACGTTTAACTGGTACTTCTGCTAAATACCAAAAGCAAGTAAATAAGGCAATCAAAAGAGCTCGTCATTTAGCTATTTTGCCTTATGTTGGTGATATGTTAAAATAATCGTTGATAATATTTAAATATTTTTTACTGTCATGGAAGTAATCTTAAAGAAAAACGTAGATAAATTAGGATATAGAGATGAAGTTGTAACTGTGAAAAACGGTTATGGACGTAACTTTTTAATTCCTCAAGGATATGCTTTATTAGCAACTCCTTCTAACAAAAAAGCGCACGAAGAAATGCTTAAGCAACGTGCTCACAAAGAATCTAAAATTTTAGCTGAAGCTGAAGAATTAGCTGCTAAATTAGCTGATGTTACTGTTAAAATCGCTACTAAAGTTGGTGAAAATGGTAAGATTTTTGGTTCTGTAAACACTGTGCAATTAGCTGATGCTTTGCGTGTTGCTGGTTACGACGTTGATAGAAAGTCTTTAAAAATTAAAGATGAGCCTATTAGAGAAGTTGGAACTTTCGAAGCGGAAGTTAACTTACACAAAGGAGTTAAACCAACAATTAAATTTGAAGTTGTTAGTGAATAATATTCACAAACTATAATGCATAAAAAAAGGTCGGTTAAATCGACCTTTTTTTATTATTCTGCAACCCATTTATCATTTCTCATTTCACCTAGAATAACAACATTTTTGTTTTTGCTATATTCTTCTGCAGCTAATAACATCTGCTCTTTGGTGTCTCTTCTGATTCTAACACCTGAAGATCCTGAGTTCTTAACTTCAATATAAAAACCATCTTTTAGACGAGCTGGTTTTGTTGGTGGACGTCCCATAAATAAAAAAATGTTTGTTTGACAAAATTATTTCTTCAACGAAGAATAATCGAATTTAAGAAAAATTTCACGTACTATCTAATATTAAGAAAACTATTTGTAAATGGTATTTGTTATTTAATAAACTTTAACAATGCTAGAGAATGAATAATTCTGAACAAATATTGAATCTTAGAGAAGATATCAAATTTCAAGAAGATAAAATTAAATCTCCCATTGAACATTTTCAACACAAAACACTGAGACCTATTCTTAAATTCTTAAATGAAACATTAAATAAAATCTCAATTAATTTTATTGAAAATATCAATCCAGATTTTTCATCTTCAAACCCCGTTGTTCAAGAAAAGCAACTATTAACAATACTAAAAAAAGAACAAGTACTTAAAAACAAATTGAATGGTATTGTTGTAGGTTTATTTACACAATCTGAGTTAGATTTTTATTTAAAAAACAGTATAAAAATAGATGAAAGAATTCAACAAATGATTCAAGAAAGAATTCGTACTCAATTTATGAATTTCCTACCCAATAATAACACACTTTCTGATTAATAAATTCAAAATCAATAATTTTTTGATCTATTAAAATCGCCAAGGTATTTTCAATTTCTGATTTTTTGAAGTCAATCTCTTTAAATATAGATGCTAGCGTGAGTTGATTTTCATTTTGTAATAATTTTTTCAAAGCAACAAAAATTTCCTCGGAGAAAAAACTGTCTTTTTGATGGTAAACCCACGATTTTTCAATTATAAAAGTAGATTCAAAAACTTCCCCTTTGTGAGTTCGAACAAAATGATGCGGTTCTCCATTTAAATCTATCGCTCCACAAAATTTTGATTCACTTTCTTTAATGTGAATCAAAATAGTAAACTTAAATTTTTCAATTACTTCTTCAATTTCTATTTGAATAGGGGTTGTTAGATAATGTTGAACAACCTCATCCAACCATTGCAATTCCATTTCAGGAAGTACACCTATTAATTTACCCTTAGAATTAACACCAACAACTAAAGTTCCACCCTCTCTATTTGCAAAAGAAGAAATTAACGCTGCCGTATGGTGAGGATTTTCACAAGTTGGAATAAAATCGATGAATTTATTCTTTCCTTGTTTGATCAAAGTTGAAATTGCATCCATTTATTTATTCCAGATTGCCCAAGATTTAAAAGCTTGTTCTTTTAGCATAGAAGCACCATTTAAAATCGTAGAATGATTTTCTCTTGATTGTTTTAAAAACATTGTTTCCTCTGGATTATAAATCAAGTCTACAACCAAATGTTCTTCAGTTAAATTTGCAAAAGGGAACACAACACATTCATCCACGTCAGGATACATTCCAACTGGTGTAGCATTTACAATTAATTTACATGCATTAATCATATATTCATTTGCATCGGCATATCCAAATTGATTTTTTCCTTTTGGCGATCGAGAAACAAATAATACTTCGATACCAATCTCTTTCAAAACATAAGCAACAGCTTTCGCTGCCCCACCCGTACCTAAAATCAATGCCTTTTCATGTTTATTTGTTAAAAAAGGCTTAATAGATTGTTTGAATCCAAATACATCAGTATTGTAACCTATCCATCGATTATTTACCAAATGAATCGTATTTACCGCCCCAACGGCAGTTGCTTCTTCTGATAACTCATCTAAATAAGGAATAATCGTTTCTTTGTAAGGAATAGTAACATTACAACCATCTACGTTTTTTTGATTCAAAAAATTAGATAATTCTATTTCGTCTTGAAATTCAAAGTTTTCATAACTAGCATCTATTTCATTTGAAACAAAATAACTGTCAAAAAATGATTTAGAAAAAGAATGAGAAAGGGATTTTCCGATTAGTCCAAATTTACGCATTTTTAGAACCGAACTTTGATTTCAGAATATTCAAAATCATTGGAAAAACAGAAATAAAAATAATTCCTAAACACACTAAATCAATGTTTTTACGAATCCATTCTACCTCACCAAGTAAATATCCAGCAATAGTTAGACTAAAAATCCATAAAAAACCACCTAATATATCAAAAAGAAAATATTTTTTGTATTCCATTTTACCTACTCCCGCTGCAAAAGGTGCAAAGGTTCTAACAAAAGGGACAAAACGTGCCATGATGATCGCTTTTACTCCATTTTTATCAAAAAACTCTTCTGTTTTTGTCAAGTATTCACGTTTTACAATGGATTTACCTTTAAACTTAATATCGAAAATTTTAAGTCCAATTTTTCTCCCTATCCAATAATTGCAATTATCCCCTAAAACTGCAGCAACAAACAAAAGTCCTAGAACCGCACCTAAATTTAATTCACCTGATGCCGCAAATAAACCAGCTGTAAATAACAATGAATCACCAGGCAAGAAAGGCATCGCTACTAATCCTGTCTCGATAAAAATCACCAAAAATAAAATTACATAAATAGCAGTACCATAATTGGCAAAAATCCATTCAAAATCAAGGTGAAGAATGTGTTGAAAAAGTTCTATCATAATAAATATTTTGTGCAAATATAAAGTTTAGTTTTCAGAGACTAATGAATTAATAATCTCTTTCACGGGTCGAATCGAATTTACATGTTCTATGGAAGGACCAGCGCACCAAACAGATTTGTAGGTTGAATTAAAAGCTGCACTTCGTAAAAATTTCATTCCACGATAAAATGTCAAGGCCTTAAACCACTTTTTCAAAAGTTTATTTTTATTCAAAAGTTGCTCCAACCAATTTTGTTTTGTACCAACTTCCTGAACATAAGGTGTATTGATAACTGTACACGGTGTACCTGATAATTTAGTTGTCAACACAATATCCTTTGCTCCATAATCTACGCAAGCCTGTTTGTATTCTTGTGAAACGCCACATTCTTCAGAAGCAATAAAAATACTTCCAATAGAGAATCCTGCAACTCCTAAATCAATAAATTCTTGATATTGTTGACGATTACCAACGCCCCCAGCTGAAATCACAGGTAGAGAACAATTATTTAATAATTCCGGAATTAATTGTTTGTAGGAAATCGTACCTGCATGTCCCCCTGCTTCTTTATTTACTGCAATCAATGCATCTGCTCCCAATCGTTCTACTTTTTTGGCATATTTTACGTTAGTCACATCACAAAATACAAGCACATTATTTTTATGCGCCTCCATGATAACCAATTCAGGTGAACCCAATGATGTGATTATGAAACCTATTTTCTCTTCGCAACAAACACGTAATTGTTCTTCCAACAAAAAGTTAGATTTATTGACAATCAAATTAATACCAAATGGTTTGTCTGAATGTTGTTTAATCAAACGGATTGCTTGTCGTAACTCATCCACTGAACGAAAATTCAATGCAGGAATTGCCCCTGTGATTCCAGCTTTTAATCCTTCAATAATCATTTCTTTATTGGAAACCAAAAACATCGGCGCCATGATGATGGGGTATTGAATCCCGAGTAAATCAGTTAGTTTTTTACTTGTACTCATTACTTATCTGTTAATTCAAATTCTAAATCAAACTCTTTTAAACTCTTAATCAATTCATTATTTGGATCAATACGCATATTTTTAGAAGGCATAGTTACAGATAAATCTTCCAATGGATCAAAAATCACGAAACGAACATTGCATTTTCCTTCATTCTCAAGAAATAATTTGTTCAAATCCATGATCATGATTTGATCCAATTTTTTAGTCGAAATTTTAACATTGATAAAGTTGGCTTTTTTATCTCTTAAATCTGATAAAAATTCAATGCTTTGAACAACAAACTCTGGGTCTTTTCGATGACGTGGAATTTCAAACTTTCCTTTTATACTGATAAAATTATCAGACATAAAATAAGGTTTAAATTTCAAATAATTCTCTTTGAAGAAAAATAATTTATGAGAATCTGTGTAATCTTCGACAATCATTGTTCCAAAAGGCTCATTATTTTTCGTCATTCGATGTTCACATTCTCCAACTACCGCTGCAATAGTAACTTCTTTATTTAAATGTTCTCCTGGATTAGTTAGCATTCCTATATTTCCATTACAAAATGCTTCAATATCCATTCGGTAATCATCTAAAGGATGCCCCGAAATAAAAATTCCAACCACCTCTCTTTCCTTACTCAACTTATACATCGTCGGCCATTCCTCTGCTTTTGGAATTTCAGGCTCAGGAATCACCGTACCACTTGCTTCGCCAAACAAAGATGCCTGAGAAGAATTTTCATTTTCTTGGTAATTGTTTCCAAAACGAATTGCACTCTCGATAAACGAGCGACCACTCCCTTCTTCTTTGAAATATTGTGCTCGATGTACATTTTTAAACGAATCAAAACCACCAGCGTAAGCCAAACTTTCGAACGCTTTTTTCGTACACATTCGTAAGTTTACTCGTTTTGACATATCAAAAATAGATGTAAAATTACCGTTTTCAGAACGCTCTGTTATAATAGCATCTACGGGTCCACTTCCCATGCCTTTGATTGCTCCTAATCCAAAACGAACAGCACCCTCTTTATTTACAGTAAACAAGTAATCAGATTCATTTACATCAGGACCAAGTACAGGAACCCCCATACGTTTACATTCTTCCATAAAAAATGTTACCTGCTTGATATCATTCATGTTATTTGACAACACTGAGGCCATGTATTCTGCTGGGTAATTCGCTTTTAAATAGGCTGTTTGATAAGCAATCCAAGCATAACAGGTAGAGTGAGATTTGTTAAATGCATATGAAGCGAATGCCTCCCAGTCTTTCCAAATCTTTTCCAATTTTACCGGATCGTGTCCTTTTTCTTGTCCACGCTCAATAAAAGCCGGTTTCATTTTATCAAGAACATCTTTCTGCTTCTTACCCATCGCTTTACGAAGTGTATCCGCCTCACCTTTGGTAAACCCAGCTAACTTTTGAGAAAGCAACATTACCTGCTCTTGGTAAACGGTAATACCATATGTCTCTTTTAAGTATTCTTCACAATCATCAACGTCATAAACGATAGGCTCTTCTCCGTGTTTCCGACGAATAAACGATGGAATGTATTCCAATGGTCCCGGACGATATAAGGCATTCATCGCAATCAAATCCGCGAAAACGGTTGGTTTTAACTCACGCATGTATTTTTGCATACCTGGAGATTCGTATTGGAAAATCCCTACCGTCTCGCCTCGTTGGAATAACTCGTATGTTTTTACATCATCTATCGGGAAATTATCAGGATCTAAATCAATACCGTGACGTTCTTTAACGTTTTTAACAGCATACTTAATTAAAGTAAGTGTCTTCAAACCAAGGAAGTCCATTTTTAACAATCCAGCAGTCTCTGCAACCGAGTTATCAAACTGAGTACACCACATATCTGAATCTTTCGCCGTTGCTACCGGAACAAATTGTGTGATATCAGAAGGAGTAATAATCACACCGCAGGCATGAATACCTGTATTTCGCACCGAACCTTCTAACATTTTTGCTTGCTGAATTACTTCCGCAGCCTTATCATTTCCTGAAGAGATCCGCTTTAATTCATTCGCTGCTTGAATGTCTTCCGTTTTGTTTTTCAATTTATTAGCCAAATCGGCATCATCCATCGAAAACAATTTTTTCAACGAAATATCTGGAACTAATTTCGCTAATTTATCCGCTTCAAAAAGCGGTAAATCCAATACCCTGGCCGTATCACGAATGGAAGATTTAGCTGCCATCGTACCATAAGTGATAATTTGAGCAACTTGATTGGAACCATATTTATCGATTACCCATTCAATTACTCGACCGCGCCCCTCATCATCAAAGTCAATATCAATATCGGGCATCGATACACGGTCTGGATTTAAGAAACGCTCAAAAAGCAAATCATACTTAATTGGATCAACATTTGTAATCCCTATACAATAGGCTACGGCAGATCCCGCAGCAGACCCTCTTCCTGGTCCTACCGAAACCCCCATATCTCTTGCAGCTTGACAAAAATCTTGTACTATCAAGAAATACCCAGGATAACCAGTACGTTCAATGGTTGCTAACTCAAAATCAAGGCGATCACGAATTTCGTCCGTTATTTCTTCATATCGTTTTTCAGCACCTACATATGTTAAATGCCTCAAATAATTATTCTCCCCTCTTTTACCACCATCTTCCTGATCTAATGGATCTTGAAATTCTTCTGGAATATCAAAAGCAGGCAATAATACGTCTCTTGCTAATCCGAAAGGTTCAATTTTCCCAATAATTTCACCAATACTTTCAATTGCTTCTGGTAAATCGGCAAACAATTGTTTCATTTCTTCTGGCGACTTGTAGTAATACTCATCGTTATCCAAGCCATATCGGAATCCTCTTCCTCTACCTTTAGGCGTAGATACTAATTCATTATCTTTCACACACAAGAGCACATCGTGAGCAGAAGCATCTGATTTTTCTAGATAAAAGACATTATTTGTTGCAACTAACTGAACTTGATGATTTCTAGCTAATCGAATTAAAGCTTCATTAGCACGATCTTCATTTTCTTGACCATGCCGCATTACTTCCAGGTAGAAATCAGCTCCAAAACGTTCTTTCCACCACAAGAGCGCATCTTCAGCTTGTTTTTCACCGACATTCAGTAATAAATAAGGTATCTCACCATATAAATTCCCTGAAAGCACAATGATATCCTCTTTGTATAGTTCCACAAGCGCTTTGTCAATACGCGGGACATAGTACATCCCTTCAGTAAAGGCGATAGAGGATAGTTTTATTAAATTTTGATACCCTTTTTTATTTTTTGCTAAAAACACAACTTGATATCCATTGTCTTTTCTAGTTTTATCTAAATGATTTTCACAAATATTGAAAGTACAGCCAATGATAGGAACAATTTCATTTTTCGAAAACGGCTCCTTATTTTCTTCGGCTAATTTACGCTCTTCAATAATTCTTTTGTTGTGACCACTCACTGCTTTTTCAAAATGGAAGGCAGCCATCATATTTCCAATATCTGTAAGGGCAACAGCAGGTAAATTAAACTTCGCCGTTTTTTCTACCAAAGCAGGAATTGAAATCGTGGATTGTAAAATCGAAAACTGCGAATGGGTATGCAAATGAACAAAAGGTAAATCTTGTAAATGAGAAATATCTTCTGTTATCGTTTCATTTGAACCAAAAGATGATTTTTGTTTCAGTTTAGCACTTTCCTCTTTCAGGTTAACGTGTACTAAACCAATAGGAGAAATCGTACCCGGATTTGCTTCTTGAAAACGCTTAAAATAGCTAATCTCTTGCTTTAACTCATCAGTAGTAAAAACCTCTCTACGAATTAACTCAAAAAAACATCGTGTTGTAGCTTCCACATCGGCAGTTGCATTATGTGCTTCCGCAAAAGGTTCACCAAATAATTCACTATGAAGTTCAGATAAAGTTGGCAATTTAAACTTTCCACCACGTCCCCCAGGCAACCTACACATGTTAGCAGTTACCTCCGTACACGTATCTAAAACAGGGTGAGATTGCCAAAAATTATCTAATCCTAAACGCACAAATTCACACCCTACTATATTTTTATCAAAACCAATATTTTGACCTACAACAAATTGGGACCTCTTTAACACCTCTTCGAATTCAGCCATTACTTCATCTAAAGGCTTACCCTTTTCCCAAGCTAGAGCAGTGGAAATCCCGTGTACCTTCTCAGCATCGTAAGGGATATCAAACCCTTCTGGCTGAACAATGTAATCTTTTGCTTCAATTAATTTACCCAACTCATCATGTAACTGCCAAGCAATTTGAATTGCTCTTGGCCAGTTTTCTGTATCCGTATAAGGTTTTTTCCAATCTCGAGGTAAACCTGTTGTTTCAGTATCGAATATTAGGTACATAGGTCAAAAATAAAGAGTACCAAATTTACCAATATATGAAGGATTTAAAAAACTTAAACCTGATTTAAAAAACTGTATTATCAACATTAAAAGAGATATAATATATTAAATTAAAACTTTATATAATTGTATTTATATAATATAAATACAATAAATTATATATATTTAAAATAAGTAATAATTTAATTAATTTATGTGTATAATTTTTCTACTTTTCTATATCACAGAATTTAATAAATATCACACCTATCTATATTGATTTTAAATTAAACTACAACTATCAAGATATTCTAAAAAATCACGTTCTTTGTTCAATCAATACTGAGTTTTATGGAATACATCAAAGTCATTTTATCTTTCACCTTTTTATCAATTACACTTTTATCTTGTGAAAGAGAAGGATCAGGCAGGTGTGAAGAAACAAATATCAGTACTAAAACTAGAGCAAGCCATAATTCTGGAGAAACATGTACGAAATGTCACATTTTAGGTGAAGATGGAAATGGCTGCTTCACTCTTGCTGGAACAGCATACAAAAAAGATAAGTCTACACCGTTGACGGATGCTGTAATGGTATTATTCAATCGCGATGCTAATGATTGGACGAAAATTACTGGAGAGGTTAAAAGAATTCCAATTGACAAAACAGGAAACTTCTACACAACAGAAAGCGTTGATTTTGTTGGGAAATACCCTGCTATCATAACTAAATCAGGAGACACTATTTCTATGAATAGTTCACTTGCTTATACTGGTTCGTGTAATAGTTGTCATTCAAACAAAAACGGAATAACTCAGCCAATTTACGATTTCAACAATTAAGACTGTAATACCCCTTCTTTTAGTGAACAAGGAGAAACAACTACTTTTTTAACCCCTAATTTAAGAAGCACCCATTTCGTTTTCACAGCTGCTATAGGAGCCATTTTTCTTCTAATGGGAATAATATGAGGGTTATTGTCTCTTTCCGTTTGACTAGAAAAAATAATTTTATCTAAAACAGCGTTTAAATCGTCTATAGACAATTCTATTGCGTCAGTCACACTGGGGAATGATTTTTTATAAATCATCTCGTAAAACGTCTCAAAACACCCTGAAGCGCCCACCAAAATATCACATTGTTTGGAATTTATAAATTCACCCGCCCTCTCTTCTATCCATTTTTCAACTTTCAGACAGTCTTCTGAGGTTAAAGGATCATTTAGTTCTAATTCTTGAAAGATACGGGAAACTCCTATGTTTAAACTAACCAAATCTTTGATTCCTAATTCATCTGCAAAAATAAATTCGGTACTACCACCCCCTACATCCATAACCATTGAAGTTTCTGTGAAATTATAAGTCCACTTCACCCCTTCATAAATGTATTTAGCTTCTTGTTCGCCAGAAATAATATCAACTTGAATACCTGTTTCTTTCTCGATTAACTGAACAAAATCTTTACCGTTTATTGAACTCCTAATGGCAGAGGTTCCGAATGCACGTATCTCATCAACATAATTTACCTCACACATTTTATTGAAATGCTGTATGGTTTTAATGGCACGAAGAATAGCATCAGCAGTAATAACTCCATCATTCAAACCTCCCATTCCCAAAGCAACACCATCTTTTTCAGAATGAATCACTTCTATTTCATCTTTAGAAACATCAGCGATAAGTAGGTTAAACGTATTCGTACCTAAGTCAATAACAGCAATTCTTAACTTATCCATTTCTCAACCATTTTACAAACTGAGCAAGTCTCAACCTATGTCCAAATTGCAAAATACCATTAGTATATAATCTACCAGCAATTCGCAACGTAAGTAACGAAGATATAACTAAAATCCCAAATGAAACAAATAACTGATACCCCTCACCAGGATTATATCCTTGAGCTAACTTCACCATACAGACCATCGGTGAAGTGAAAGGCAATAATGAAAATATAAAAGTGAGGCCGCTTTCTGGATTACTCAAAGAATAATATCCTGCATATACAGCAATTAAGAGTAATAAAACAATTGGAATGATAAATTGCTGTCCATCGTTCTCGGATCCTGAAGTTGCACCCAATGCAGCAAAAAATGTTCCATAAAAAATATAACCAGCAACTAAAAACAATAGAAAATAAAACAACATATTATCAAACTGAATACGTTCATAAATCAACTCTACAAAACTATTATAACCAGTTGATCGATTTAATTGCTGTTGAAAGGTCATATTTTTTATCTCTTCCATCTTACCAACATCCCATTTTGAAGCATCTAAAATATCTGGAAATAAAGTTTCTCGCATGATAAACAAACCAAAAGCAATGATTACAACCCACAGAACTAGCTGAACTATCGCTGCGATTCCAATACCTGTAATCTTACCAAACATTAGTTGCCTCGGTTTTACCGATGCTAATAATACCTCTACAATACGATTTGATTTCTCGCTGGACACGCTTCTTAGGATTGTCATACCAAACAAAAGAATAAATAACAAAATTACAGAACCAAAAAAGAAACCCACCCAAGAACCAAGGGTTGTAGACTCATTCTTAGGATCATACACATTTCTAAATCCTACAGAAATAGGTTGTTTTATTTTACGGTATTCTTGCACTGACATTTTAGTAAACCGCTCAACCAAAACCTCTTCTAGTCGTCTTTCTAGTTGAAATTGCATGGTCATGGAAACTGAAAAATTTGGTTTTTCTCTATAAAAAAGATAAGCAGATTTATTTATTAAAATCTTTTCATTCACCTCTAATAAGACATCATATTTTTGATATCGTTTTCCCGTTTCGAAATCTTCTAACTGAACGTAGTCATCTGCAAAATCATAGGAAATAGAACCTTTATTATTAGCAAGCATTCGAGTATCCATAATATTAGCAGGATCAGCGATTAAAACTTTCCAATGGGTTTTATCATTACCACCCAAAACAAATAAAGTATAGGAGATTAATAAAACCAACATAGGTCCAACAATTGCCATACTAATGAAAGAACGTGTTTTAATTCTCTCTAATAGTTCTCTCTTAGCAACCAACCAACTTACACTCATATCGATGTTTTAACTAAATCTATAAAAATCTGTTGCATAGAAGGCAAAACTTCCCAAGCTGCTTCAATTTCAATTTGTCCTAATAAAACTTTTAATAAATCTTGAAACGAATTTTCACCTCGCAATTTAACAAAAGCAGTGTGTTTTCCATTCCCGTGATCTTCATGCTCAACCAATTCAAAACCTGCCCACAAAGCATTTGCAAAACCCAACATATTCCCTTTAAAACGTATCGCATATCGGCCATCTTTTCTTTCATCACGTATTTCAGAAACTTTTCCATCTAAAATCTTTTTAGATTGATAAATTAATGCTACCCTATCACAAATCTCCTCTACACTTTTCATATTATGACTCGAAAGCATGATTGTTCTTCCCTCTTTTTTCATTGAAATTAATTCATTTTGAATTAATTCCACGTTAACAGGATCGAAACCACTGAAAGGTTCATCTAAAATCAATAACGAAGGCTGATGTAATACAGCACAAATAAACTGCACTTTTTGAGCCATTCCTTTGGATAATTCTTCAATGCGTTTATTCTTCCAAGAACCTATTTCGAATTTGTCTAACCAAAAATTCAAATTGGTGTTTACATCAGATTTAGACATTCTTCTCAAACGACCTAAGAACATCGCTTGATCGTATACTGTCATTGTTTTATACAATCCTCGTTCTTCTGGCAAATAACCTATTTGAGCTAAATCCTTACCAACCATTAGATTCCCTTTAAAACGAACTATACCTTTTTCTGGAGTAACAATGCGATTTATAATACGAATTAAGGTTGTTTTACCAGCTCCATTTGGACCTAACAGACCAAATATCTCACCATCTTTTAATGACAGGGAAACCTCATCTACAGCAATTTTCTGAAAGAAAGATTTGGTTATGTTTTCTAATTGAAGAATTTCCATCGTGGTAAATTTAGGAAAAATCAGTGGCTATCTGAAACTTTGGTTAACAAACCCTGTCTTAGCGACTTCCATTTGTACTTTTTAGCAAAAATAAAAAGCATTAAAGGATAGAAAATCAATAGGGTAACAACTAAATCTAATCCTATTTTAGGTTCAGACATATCCATCCAAAGCGCATCGGTTTGAAACACTTGCCAATGATTTGTTACTATCAGACATCCGAAAATATTGTTTGCAGCGTGAAAACCTATCCCTAACTCAATACCCTCATCCATAACTGCCATTAAGCTAGTAAATATCCCAATTAAAATATAATACCCTAAAATTGCTGACCCCAACACTTTTACTTCGGGATTAGAATAATGCATCAGTCCAAAAATCACTCCTGACATTAACATTGGAAATAACGGAGCTTTAAATCTTCTTCCAAAAGATTGAATCAAATATCCTCTAAAAAATAATTCTTCAAACGTAGTTTGTAATGGAATAATAAAAAATGAAATCCCGACTAACATTAAAAATGTATTTGGACTGAAATTCCATTTTAACTCCGCACCCGTTTGCATGGACAAAAACAAACTGAAAAACAAAAAAGCAGACCAAGTACCGAAAGCAAAAAGAATTCGTTTAACATCTATTTCTGGTCTTGTTGTAAACAAGGTTAAAATGGGTCTATTGTGCAGTTTCCGAACGGCAAACAACAAAAAAACCAACAAGATAATAAATGGTATTAACTGAACGATTATAAACATATTATTCCCTAACAGCAATCGAATATCAACAGCAGACATTTTTTGCATATAATTGACTGAAATGCCTTTAAACATAAGAGCAATCATTAAAGGCAATTGTCCAAAACCAATCAAAGTTGATGCTAATAAGAGAATTGTTCCGATATATTTCATCAAACCATTGTCTCCTATTTTAGCAAGTTCAAAATACCTCATTTTATGTGTTAATTAAAAACTTAAAATTACAAAATCATATGAATGAATTACAACATTTTCTTACCGTCTTATTAAATCTCTGAGTTTGTTTGCTGAGACAATGGAGGAGAGCTGAATGAAGATGTCATAGGTAATTGACATTCCATACTCTCTAATGCAACTTGAATATTTTTCACCATTAAGTTGAAAAAGGAATTAAGTAGTTTAGAATATTAAGATTCAGATTGTGAAAGGATGAAGTACATTTTTTAACATCTCGATTTAATTATATTAGTTTTATAT
>JBKCEW010000160.1:0-9773 GCA_046304235.1 Crocinitomicaceae bacterium
CTACCTTTTTTCATTGCCAAAAAAGGTAGAGCCAAATCCCGATAGCTATCGGGACTAGTCCTCGGAAATTCGACTACCCACTAACAAACGACACTAAAAATTATAAACTCGTCGTCCCTCCTCAAACAGTATAATTTTTTAAGCTTACTTATTGTTGTGGGTCCCAGTCTACATTTCCTAAGGGACGGTTGAGATTTCGAGGTCGCTATCGCTTTTTTGGGGTTGGATTCGGTCTTTTGTCTTTAATCTAAAAGTCTTTTGTCTTGTTTATTTTTTAACGCAGAGATCACAGAGGTAGCGCAGAGGACACGGAGAGTGAAAGTTATTTAAAAAAATAAGAGGAGAGTTTTCTCAGCGAACTTTGTGTACCTTTTTTTCTTTGTGTTAAATTATTTTTATTCTAATTTGTCATTTGACGAAAGTCATTTTTTCATTACAACTATTTGATTACATTTATATTTATTTTCGAAATCTATGGAAAACAATCAATTTCAGAAGCCTATTATTTATTCTTTGTCATTATTCTTAGGATTAACAATTTTAGGTTATTTTATTTTCAAAGGGTTTAAAACGTTTAGTGATAAAGACCGAATCGTGACGGTGAAAGGGTTGGCGGAGATGAATATGAAGGCTAATGGTTCTACAATTACAATCAATTATTCTTATTCAGGCGATGAGCTTCAAGAAGTGATAAATGCAACTGAAAAAAAGAAAAAAGCGATTTTAGCCTTTTTGAAAAGATCGGGATATGCAAGTAAGGATGTACAAGAGTCAAATTTGAATGTTACTGATAATGAGAAGTATTATGAAAATCAATGGATAAATGGAAATGAGGTACAAGTCAAGATTGATCGTTACGTAATTGCTCAAAATATTGAAATTAATTTTGATGATGTTCAGGCAACTGAAGCACGAGCAGCCGAAATCACTTTAGATTTGGTGAGCAATGATTTGACATCAAAAGTAACTACAAGCTACACCTTCCCTGAATTAAATAGTATCAAACCTAGATTAATTGCAGAAAGTACCAAGAATGCGCGTATTTCTGGAGAACAATTTGCGAATGATTCTCAGGCTACATTGGGTAAAATTAAAACTGCTACTCAAGGTCAAATTTCGATTGCAGGCGATTATAATTATTCAGATGAAAATGGAGGAAATAATGAAGTTCCAGAAGAACCCTATATGCGTAAAGCACGAGTAGTGAGTACAATTGTATTTTTCTTAGAATAAGATGAAACAAATCATTTTTAGTTTATTGTGTTTATTATCAGTTACATACTCGGTTGCACAAACACAAGGAGTTGCCTATACCGCTGTTGGTAAAGGAGTTGCTACCACATTTTTAACAGATTATCAATGTTTAGGAATCAATCCTTCTGCTTTGGGATGGGGTACCGGTTATGATGATAAAAAATGGACGATGGGGTCCTCAGAATTTGCCTTCGGAATGTATTCGGATGTATTGACAAGTCAAAAATTAAAGAATTTTTCAAGTGCACTTTGGTCCTCCATCAAAGGGGATACTTCAAATGCTTTTGATTGGACTAAACAACGGGCCGCTGTAGCAGATTATGCCTTAGCCGGGGTGAGTGTTTTTGCAGATTATAATTGGGCGGGAGTTTCTTTTCAAGGTAAACGTTTTGGTGGTATTGCTTTTAATATCCATGAGAATTACCAATTTTATTCGAAGTTGAATCAAACAACTACCGATGCTGTCATCAATGGTCGTTTGGCTTCCTTGTTTGACTCGTTAACCTTGAATCTGAATGGAATCGATGTCAAAGTGGCCAATACTGGAAGTTTATCACCAGATTCAATGAATGCGGTGGTTTCAGGTACAATGTCAGTTCCTTTGAATTTAGCGAGCATTCTAAATGGAAGTAATATTAAAATGTCATGGAATCGTTCTTTTAATTTAGGCTACGGAAGAAAAGTATTTGGTATTGAAAATGTAGTAGAGGTGTATGCAGGAGTAGGGGCGAGATTGATAAAGTCAATGGCAATGTTTGAGTTAGATGCAACAGCTGAAAAAATCAATTTGTATTCTTCCTTGTCGCCGATTTTTAAAATCAACTACCAAGATATATTAACCAGAGGAAAATCAATTTTTAATTATTCTGGGGGTATTCCTCCCGCTGTAGGTTCTGGGTATGGTGTGGATCTATCTGCAAGTACTTTGCTTTTTGGAAAACTAAAAGTAGCAATGGCTGTAACAAATATAGGTTCTGTAACTTATGATCGTAATGTATATCGGGTGAAAGACACATTGGTGACATCCATGCAACTAAGTGGGTTGAGTGATGTAAATTTAACTAAGTCAGTCAATCAATTGATTTCCAAAGGAGGTTTACTTACGTTGGAAGGAACTGAGAAATATACCTTGGCTAATGCTGCTTTATTTCGATTTGGTGCTAGTTTTCATTACAAAAAACGCTTAGCTTTTGGTATGGACTTAGTTGCCCCTTTTAATCAATCGAATCCGGGGAGTATTCAAAATACAGTTATTTCCTTTGGAGGAGATGTACGTATATTCAAATGGTTACAATTAAGTGCTGGATTTTTTGGAGGAGGCTTATATAAAAATAATATTCCTCTAGGTATTAATTTCATCAAAAATGATGGGGCTTATGAGTTTGGTATAGCTTCTAGAGATATTCTGACTTTCTTCAACGAAAACACCCATAATCTTTCCTTTGCTATGGGGTTTGCTAGGTTTAGGTTTTAATGTAGATTAGCAGATTAGCAGATTACAAATTAGCAGATTGCAGATTGGAAGATTACAAATTACAGATTAAAAGATTGCAGATTATAATCTTTTAATCTGAGTTAAGCATCTGGAATGTTTGGTTCTACGAGTTTTTTGAGTTTTTCGAGTGATTCTTGCCAGCCTAGGTAACACATTTCAACAGGTATCATGCTAGGTATGCCCTCTTGGGTTGCGATGATTTCAGTACCGCATAATACTTTGCGTAATTCTATGGTTGTAATCATTTCTCCGGGCATATTAGGGTCGTCGAATTTGTCGGTGTATTTGATAAATTCATTAGGTTTGATCTCCAAATATTCACCACCAAAGGAATGACTACTTCCAGTGCCGAAATTAGTAAATGACATTTTATACGTACCGCCTACGCGCACATCCATTTCATGGACTTTACACACAAAGCCATAGGGTGGAAGCCAAGCAGCCATGGCGTCTGCATCTGTAAATGCTTTGAATACTTTTTCTGGAGCTGCCGTAAAAACTCGGTGTAAGGTAACTTTGTTGGTTGACATGGTTCGTTAGGTTTTAGTTAAACTAAATATAGTAATTTATTTAAAATTGATTGATGTTTCTATGTTTCTTGGGTTTAAATAAAAAGTATCCTCTCTCTTAATCTCCCTCCAAAGTAGGGAAACAAAAAATCTTCCAATTTTTAATTTTTAATCTGCAATCTTTCAATTTTTAATCTTCTAATCTATTTTTCTGACTTTAATCATGTTTTTGGTTGAGTAGTATCATTCTGTGGCGGTTTCAATCTTCATTACTTTGCTTAGTAAATAATTAAAACTGAGCGTATGCCATTTTATCAAAAAAACGGAACAATCCCTAACAAGCGTCACGTAGTGTCGAGACAATCAAACGGGAACTTATATCATGAAGAGTTAGTGGGTACAGAAGGTTTTTCAGGAATGTCTTCTTTAGTGTACCATTTACATCCACCGACGATGGTAAAAGAGATGGGTGAACCATATTCTGTGAAACCGAAAATTGCTGTTACTGAAAATTTAAAGTGTTTGAGTTTTGCTGGTTTTGAATTGAAGCCAGAGGCAGATTACATCAAAAGTCGTAAAACACTTTTTGTAAATAACGATATGCACATTGGACTTGCAGCACCAAAAAATTCAACTCCTTATTTCTTTAAAAACGCGGATGCAGACGAAATGATTTTTATCCATGTTGGAAAAGGTACATTAAAAACGATGTACGGAAAGATTGATTTCGAATATGGAGATTATTTGATTATTCCTAGAGGAACCGTTTACCAATTGGATTTTGCAACGGAGGAAAATAAATTATTAATCGTTGAATCTTTTAGTCCGATTACAACGCCTAAAAGATACCGCAATCAATACGGACAATTATTAGAGCATTCTCCTTTCTGTGAGCGTGACATTAAATTGCCTTATGGCTTAGAAACACATGCTGAGTCAGGGGAATTTGTAATTAACATTAAAAAACAAGGAAATATTTATCCTTATACGTATGCTACACATCCATTTGACGTAGCAGGTTGGGATGGATATCATTTCCCTTATGCATTTTCTATCTTCAATTTTGAGCCAATCACAGGGCGTATTCACATGCCACCACCAATTCACCAAACATTTGAAGGTAACAACTTCGTAATCTGTTCATTCGTGCCTCGTATGTATGATTATCATCCAGATGCGGTTCCTGCACCATACCACCATAGTAATATCGATTCTGATGAGTTATTATACTATGTTGATGGTGATTTTATGAGCCGCAATGGCATTCAAAAAGGACAAATTACCTTACACCCAGGAGGTTTACCACATGGTCCACACCCAGGTGCTATCGAAAGATCAATCGGTAAAAAAGAAACGAATGAATTAGCTGTCATGATAGACCCATTCAAACCGGTAATGATCACAGAAGAAGCGTTAGGTTTGGAAGTGAAGGATTATTACAAGTCGTGGATGAATCAAGAGATGTTACAAGATTAATTAACTTTTAAAAAGTAAAAAAATGGAAACAAAAGACTTAAAAAACGTACAAAATTATGCTTACGGATTAGAAAAAATCTTTGATGAAGCACAAGATTTTTTACCAATTAATGGAACTGATTATGTAGAGTTTTATGTGGGAAATGCAAAACAAGCAGCTCACTATTATAAGACTGCATTTGGTTTCCAATCGTTTGCTTATCAAGGTTTAGAAACTGGAGTAAAAGATCGTGTTTCATACGTTGTAAAACAAGATAAAATCAAATTGGTTTTGACTACGCCTTTAAATTCTGACAATGAAATTTCTGAACATATTAAGCGCCATGGTGATGGAGTGAAAGTGATTGCTTTATGGGTAGATGATGCCAGAAAATCATACCAAGAAACAATCAAAAGAGGTGCGGTTTCTTACTTCGAGCCGCGTGTTGAAAAAGACGAAAACGGTGAAGTAGTTCATGCTGGAATTCATACTTACGGAGATACAGTGCACATTTTTGTTGAGCGTAAAAACTACAATGGTGTTTTTTTACCAGGATTTGAGAAATGGGAATCAGCGTACAACCCAATTCCAACAGGATTGAAGTACATCGACCACATGGTAGGTAATGTTGAGCTAGGCGCGATGAACAAATGGGCTAAATTCTACGAAGAAGTATTAGGTTTTGCGAACTTAATTACGTTTGACGATAAAGATATTTCCACAGAATACACCGCATTGATGAGTAAGGTAATGACGAACGGAAACGGACGTATTAAATTCCCTATCAATGAGCCTGCTGATGGTAAGAAAAAATCACAAATTGAGGAATACATTGAATTCTACGAAGGAGCAGGCTGTCAACACATTGCAGTAGCAACAGATGATATCGTTTTTACCATTTCTGAAATGCGCAAGCGTGGGGTTGAGTTCTTACATGTGCCTGGAGATTATTACGATACCGTATTTGGACGAGTAGGTGATATTCAAGAAGATATCGAAACATTGAAAAGTTTGGGTATCATGGTGGACAGAGATGAAGATGGTTATTTACTGCAAATCTTTACAAAACCAGTAGAGGACAGACCAACTTTATTCTTCGAAATTATTCAGCGTAGAGGAGCGAACTCCTTCGGAAAAGGAAACTTCAAAGCATTGTTTGAGTCTATCGAGGCGGAACAAGCGAGAAGAGGAACGCTTTGATAATTATGAATGATGAGTTATGAATTATGAATGAATTCAAAACTTAACCTTTAACTCATAACTCATAATCATAACTCATAATTCAAAAACATGTCAAATCAAAAAACAGCGACCATCATCGGATCCGGATTAGTCGGTTCGTTATGGGCAGTATATTTATCAAGAGCAGGATATAAAGTTTCGACCTATGATCGTCGTTCTGATTTACGTAACGTAGCTTTATCAGCAGGGAAATCGATCAATTTAGCAACTTCATTCAGAGGTTGGAAAGCATTAGATACGTTAGGAATTGGCGATCAAATACGTGAAATTGCGATACCAATGTATAGCAGAACCATTCATGCTTTAGACGGATCGGTAAGTGTGATGCCTTATGGAAAAGAAGAACAAGCGATTTATTCTGTTTCAAGAGGAGAGATTAATGCCAAATTATTAGAGATTGCAGGGAATGCAACTAATGTAGAAATGCATTTTGATGTAGATTGTATATCAGCTGATACTAGAGCAGGAAAGTTTTCTTTAAAAGATTTAAAAACAGGAGAAGTTTCTCATCACGAAACGGATTTGTTATTCGCAACAGATGGTGCTTTTTCAGCTGTTAGATACCATGGTTTCCAAAAATCAGAACGTTTTACCTATAGTCAAACGTATATAGAAGATGGATATCGTGAGATTTTATTGCCTGCAAATGAAGATGGAACACATCAATTGGAAAAAAACAGTTTGCATATTTGGCCAAGAGGACGTTTTATGTTGATAGCCTTACCAAACTTTGATGGTTCTTTTACGTGTACCTTATTTATGCCCTTTGATAATCATGAATATTGTTTTAATAAATTGACAAACAGGGATAGAGTAGAAGAATTTTTCAAAGATGTTTTCCCCGATTTTTATGAATTAATGCCTAATGTTGCCAATCGCTGGGAAGATCATCCGTTGTCACCATTGGCTTTAATCCGTTGTTATCCATGGACAAGTGGAAAAATGGCTTTAATGGGAGATGCTGCACATGCCACAGTTCCTTTTTATGGACAAGGGATGAATTGTGGGTTTGAAGATTGCACCGTGATGTGGGAGTTGATGCAAGAACACGGAGATAATTGGTCATTGATTTTCAGTGAGTATGAAAAATCACGTAAACCGAATTGTGATGCCATGCAAGAACTTTCATTACAGAACTATTTAGTAATGAGGGATAAGGTTACTGATCCTGTTTTTAAACTAATTCATAAAATTGAACATAGAATGTCGGTATTGTTTCCAGAAGAATACATTCCATTATATAGTATGGTTTCGTTTACAAATACGGAATATAAAAACGCGTTGAAATATGGAACTGAGCAACAAGAGGCAATTCGCGCTATGATTACACGTTTTAATCTATCAAAAGAAACTCCATTTGATACATTGGATGAGTTGATTTTCACGCATTTTAAGGAAGCTGTGATGAGGTAGATAAACGATTAATTAAAAAAAATCTTATGAAAGATACAACTGAAAAATTAGTAGAACGATTAGAAGAAAAGTTCAACGCGATTGACCAAAATTACGAAACACATTTGGAAGGATTGTTTTGGGCAAAACCGATTACGTATTGGGATTATATTCAGCCTGATGCATTGTTGAATCTACAAGTGCAACGTACAACCTTACCAGACGAAATGGTGTTTATTATGTATCATCAAATCAATGAGTTGTTGTTTAAAATGATTTTGTGGGAAGCAGAGCAAGTAACAACAAACGAGAATCTTACTGCTCCTTTCTTTACACAAAAATTAGATCGAATTAGTCGTTATTTTGATATGTTGTCTTCTTCATTTTCCATTATGCAAGAAGGGATGGAAGTGGAGCAATATTTGAAATTTAGAAATACTTTAACACCCGCAAGTGGTTTTCAAAGTGCTCAATACCGATTGATTGAGTTTGCTTCAACAGATACAATTAATTTAATTGATTATCGATTTAGAGCAACTATTGATCGTAACACGCCAATCGAACATGCGTATGAACATTTATACTGGCATGCTGCAGGGAAAGATCATACAACAGGGAAAAAATCAACCTTGATTCGCTTATTTGAAGAGAAATACAAAGCTGAGTTTTTGCGTAAAATGGAAGAGTATAATACCACGAATTTGTATGCAAAATTCAAATCGCTCCCCGATGAGGTGAAGGCAGACAAAACCTTGATTCAAGCGATGCGACACTATGATTACACCGTAAATGTTTCTTGGGTAATGGCACATTACAATGCCGCTGCGAAATATTTACAACCGCAAGGTGAAGTAGTGGAGGCAACCGGTGGTTCTGATTGGAGAAAATACATGCATCCCCGTTATCAACGTCGTATTTTCTTTCCAGATCTTTGGTCTGCACAAGAATTAGAAGATTGGGGGAAAGACGTTTAAATAATTATGAATTATGAGTTATGATTGAGCGATAACTCATAATTCATAAATTATAACTCATAATTAAAGAAGTGTTTTTTTTGTTTATAATTATGTAATATTGAATATTCAATTGCGTTTAAAATAAAAAAAGCAAATTATGAAATCACTTATTGCATTATTTTTAGTTTTGGTGTTCATTTTATTGGATAGTTGTATGACTACCAAAAAGATGAATGTTATGTTTGCCTCAGTGAATAATAATGTTTGTCGAAGACTTACAGGAAAAGTAGTAGTCTATGCTGTTTTTGTGGATTCAAAAGAAACCAAACCATGGACTGAATACGATATTAAAACTACATTAGATTCTTTAAGAAAGGGAATAGATTGGTTGGAGGTTCAAGCTCGTAAAGACTCTATTCCTTTAGAAATTGAAGTTGATTGTAACCGTAAAAATAGTGGGGTGGTACCAATATACCAAGAGTTTTCAAAGAAAACATTATCTGCTACTTTATATAAAAAGCCTTTGTTTTCAGGAGTGAAAGACATCCATAAATGGGCAGATAAGGTGGCAGTGGAAGCAGGTAAAAATTTACCAAAAGACACTTCTAAAATTGTTAAGACGAAAGTGAAAACATCTGATAGAGAGCGTTTAATAGCTCGTTTGCGTGCGATTCACCGAACAGACAACATTGCACTGATGTATTTGATTAACAATTACCATACCGATGAGATGTCTTTGACGTTGGATGCAAATAGCAATCACAATGTAGAATATTGTATTGTAAGTTATAAATATCCGAGTGTTTTTGCACATGAATTTTTACACCTTTTTGGTGCCTGGGATTTATATATTACTCCATTTGATTCTAAGAGAAAAGCCATCAAACGTAAAAAAGTAGCCATGGATTTATTTCCGAATGAAATAATGGCGTTTGCTTATAGAAATCTTGAATCCCTTGAAATCAGTCCTTTTACAAAATATACAATCGGTTGGTCAAAAGAATTAGATCAAAAATATGCGAATGCTATTTTAGGAAAACGATTAAGACCGGTGAGGTATTGATGATTATATTTTCTTCATCAAATCTGAAATTACACTTCTTAAATGATCAATTTCTTTGTTTAAAGAGTTGATGTGATCTTCATAAGCTTTTTGCAATAAATCTGAATTTGGTTGATTTTTGATATCTCCGTTAATTGTTTGGTTGTTCACTGAATTAAAAAAGTATTTGGCATCAAATTCGATTAGTTCTGTAAGTGACAAATTAAATATTTCTGCTATAGATTGTAAGGTTTTAATAGGAATGTTTATTTCATTTCTTTCTATCCTACTGTAATTAGATTGAGACATTTCTAATTTCTCAGCTACGTATTCTTGTGTGAAATTTTTCATCTCACGAATGGTTTTTATTTTGCTTCCTAGGATCATTTATACTTTATTGGAATGAATTTTCTATTGTAAAGGTAAA
>JBKCEW010000161.1:0-5673 GCA_046304235.1 Crocinitomicaceae bacterium
GTAATAAAACGTGGGAACGATACAAGATTACCAAAAACAAAGTGGTGGCATTTATGGAGAAACAATACAAAGTTTCCGATATGGAATTGCCTGCAATACGATTGCGTTTTGTTACCGAGTTCGAACATTATTTATTGACTACTGATAAACTACAATCAAACACCGCACACAAATACATAAAGAATTTAAAAAAGATAATGAATATGTCTGTTGGGTTAGATTGGATTCCATCTAATCCGTTCAATCAATTCAAATGTTCTTACCAAAGTCCAGACAGAGAAATTTTGAACCGAGAAGAATTAGCGGTGGTTCAATTTAAGAAATTAGGAATACCAAGATTAGAAGAGGTCCGAGACGTTTTTATTTTCTGTTGTTATACAGGATTTGCGTTTTCAGATATTTTCCAATTTGAGCAAAATGCAGTTACCATTGGATTAGATGGAGAATATTGGTTGAGTACTAATCGACAAAAGACCGGCACGAAGGAAAGTGTACCACTTCTTCCTGTTGCCTTGGAAATTATTGCTAAATACAAAAATCATCCGTATTGTGTTTCTGAAAATAAATTACTTCCTGTCAATTCCAATCAACGATACAATAGTTACCTCAAAGAGTTGGCAGATATTTGTAACATAAACAAACATTTAACTTCTCACATTGCTAGACATACTTTTGCAACTACAGTAACCTTAGCGAATGGAGTTCCAATCGAAACGGTAAGTTCTATGCTTGGTCATACCAGTATTCGTACCACACAGATTTATGCAAAAGTGGTTGAAGAAAAAGTAAGTTCAGATATGAAATTACTTCGTCAAAAACTTTCCGTTGTGTTTCCAAATCAAAAAGCGGTCTAAATACAAACTATTTAATCATAAAGGGTAACCCGATTTTTATTTCGGATTACCCTTTTTTTTTTGAAATATATGAGCCACTTCATAGGAACATCGTACACACTACCGGAATCTAAAATAAAAGGATTAAAGATTCATTTTTTTTAATTTAAATCTTAGGTATTATGGAAGTGTATATCAAAACGCTATTGAAAGATTTAGAATCAGAAATAGAGAATGTAAAAATCGAAAATGCAAATTATGTTCCTTTGGCAATAAAGTTGATAAAAAGCTACATTGAACAGTTAAAACAATTCATCGAAGAAAACGAATTCAAGTCAAATCAAGATGAGATTTTCTACTTCAAGCAACTAAAACCTCAGTTTTTCGCACTACTTATTTATTATTTTAGAGTGCACGATTACCAAATAAACATTCCTATTGGTAGTAGTTATGAAAAACAAGCACACATCAAAAAACAATTAAAAAATCTTACACTAGACTTTACAAAACACCGCTCATTTTACCTCTACATCATCAACGAAGAAACCCATTTAGACGAAAAATACTTCCTACGTGAGAACGCAAAAATGAATTTATCCTTTGAAACGTATAGTACAGACTTTGATTTCAGGTACTGTACTGGCTTTGATCAACAGGTTTCGATGTTTATTGCACATAAAAAATTAGAGTATTTCTACGAAAACGAACTAAATTTATTGCTAAATCCTGTGCAAAATCCCATTTTTCATAAAAATATCCAAAACACCCACTACGAACCCGACTACGAAAAATATAATTTGCATTGGACTGAAAGCCAAAGTGCTCTAACAGAGTTGATTTACGCGCTTCACGAAAGCAAAGTTTTCAATGAAGGGGAAACTACGATATTGGATATTACGAAATGTTTGGAAAATGCTTTTAACGTTCGTGTTTCAAACGTACATCGTTCATTTTTAGAGATTAAGAATAGAAAAAATGAACGTTTGAAGTTTTTAGATGGATTGAGAAATCGTCTGAATTTATTCATTGAACGTAGTTTCCAAAAATAGCCAACTACGAAAAATTAACTCAAAATAGGTCAAAAACACACTTTTTTCATACTAAAACACAGTAAAACGACACAAAAACAGGCAAAAAGTCGATTTTCTTTCCGTAGTTGAATTCGTAGTGTGGAAGATTTATTTTGAGTTGCTTCAACTTTGTACCATAACATTTAAAACAGAAACGTTATGGCGGCAAACATCATCACACAAGAAGATTTAGATTTATTCAAATCTGAATTATTCGAAAAATTAGAAATGCTCTTCACTTCTCGTCCAGAAGTTCAAAAAGAGCAAGAACCACAACATCCGAAGTGGTTAAAATCCTATCAGGTGCAGCGCTTGTTGGGTATTTCCCCAGGTACATTGCAAAATCTGCGTATCAATGGCACATTGCCATACACCAAGATTGGAGGAATTATCCTGTACTCGCAAGAGGATATTCAACGATTAATCAGTGGTAATATGCGTAACACGCAAAATTATGGAGGCAGATGAAAAGTCAGTGAATTACATCGCGCATTTGTCCACGGCACTTTTCAAATTTCAAACAGATGAAAGATTGAATCCAGCACACATCAGTTTATATGTATCACTCTTTCAATGTTGGAATTATAGAAGATTTCAAAACCCTTTTTTAATCATTAGAGACGAAATTATGCAAGCTTCAAAAATCAGGTCAAAATCTACCTATCACCGTTGCATTCGTGAACTAGATAGTTATGGTTATATCAAATACCAACCATCTAAAAATGCAATGACCGGTAGCTGGATTCGAATGATCAATTTTCGAAAAAAGAGCAGTCCCAAATTTGAACTTCACCAAGGACTTCCAAGTGAACTTCCGATTGGTACGGCAGAATTAGTAAATGAATTTCACCGCACCAAAAATGAACTTCCGAGTAGTACAGCGAGTGCCAAAAATGGACTTCCCATCGAGCCTTTTAATAAACATATAATAAACATTAACAAACATATAAACTTGATTAGTGCAGAAAATGAATTTTCTGCACAAGAATCTAGCGAAAAATTAATTGAAAATTATGTTGAAAATAAAGTTGCTAAAAAGGGAAATTCTGTAAAATTCACCCCTCCAAATCTCGAAGAAGTCACCTCATATTTTCTTGAAAAATCGGCCTTGGAAATCGAAGCACAAAAGTTCTTCAATTACTTCGAATCGAACGGTTGGAAAATTGGAGGACGTTCTCCGATGAAAAAATGGAAAGCAGCAGCCAACAATTGGATTTTGAATGCAGAGAAATACAATCCCAAAGTCCAACAATCCAATTTACACCTCAACCAAGACAAAGATTACGATATCCCATTGTAGGCAAATGTCCTGTTGAGCTAAGTCGAAACATACCGACACGTCATACTGAGCGAAGTCGAAGTAACGTGTCGATGTCCTACTGAGCGGAGTCGAACTGTCCTGCTGAGCGGAGTCGAAGCACAAAAATTAAAATTATGAAACCCCTCTACACCCTCGAAAACAACATTCGTATCTACGATTTCAAAGCCTGCTTACACTACTTGCAAGCAAAAGGAAAATCCAAGTATGGAGACGAATTTTCACTCCGAAAGGAAGATTATACACTCATTCGAAAAATGCTGTGTTATGCCATTCGTGACGAAGAAGCGTGTCAGAAATACGATATAGATTTTAATAAAGGTATTTTACTACTAGGACCCGTTGGAAGCGGTAAAACGTCTCTTATGACCCTTATTCGAGATTTTTTTCCAACGTCTTACCGTCCAATTTTGAAATCCACAAGAGAGGTTTCGTATGAATTTATCAAAGAAGGGTATGAAATCATTGACCAGTACGGTAAATCCGATAAGGTGTTTTGTTTCGATGATTTAGGAGTGGAAAACAGTTTGAAACATTATGGAAACGAGTGTAACACGATGGGAGAAATCCTTTTGAGTCGCTATGACCAATTCATACAATTCGGAACGATAACACACGTCACTACCAACCTTAATTCAGTTGAACTCGAAAAAATGTATGGAGTACGTGTACGTTCCAGATTGCGAGAAATGTTCAACCTCATCACATTCCCCAAAGAAACCCAAGACAAAAGACGATGAAACAATCATTCGAGCGAAAGCGACCCGAAAATCTAAAAATGTCCCTAAGGAAATGTAGACTGGGACCCGCATTGATAAGTAAGCGTAAAAAATTCAACTGTTTGAGCGTAGCGAGTTTTGAAATTTTAGCGTCGTTCGATAGCGGGTAGTCGAATTTCCAAGGACTAGACTTTTTTTGCTTCTTTTTTTTGGCAATGAAAAAAAAGAAGGTATGAACAAATCAAAAACCGCTACAATTTTTGTAGCTCAAAAATTAAAATTATGAACAAATTCTTAAACCAAATCATTGACTGTCCATTACCTGACGATCAATACTACAAAGAGGTTTACAACAAACGACAAATCGTAATCCACCACACCGTTTCCAACGGTAATGCGAAAAACGTCATAGCATCGTGGCAAAAGACCAAAGAAAAAGTGGGTGTTGCTTTTGTGGTAGACCGAGAAGGAAAAGTGTATAAAGCATTTAGCAGCGCACATTGGGCTCATCATCTAGGAACCAAAGAAATCAATAATACCATTTTGAACAAACAATCGATAGGCATCGAATTATGTTCCTGGGGAGCATTGACATTTAAAAATGGAATTTACTATACTATTTCCAAAGAAATAATTCCAAAAGAAGAAGTTATTACCTATGTATATCCATTTCGTGAAAACAGATATTTTCAGAAATACACCGATAAACAATTAGAAAGTTTGAAATTACTGTTGCAATACCTTTGCGAAACCTACAAAATTCCGAAAACGTATATTCCTGAAATGTGGGAAATATCCAAATCAGCATTACGCGGTGATAAAGGAATTTTCACGCACGTTTCTTATCGAAAAGATAAGAGCGACTGTCATCCACAGAAGGAGTTGGAGGAAGTGTTGAAATCTCTGTAATCAAAAAAGGAATTGCGGTCGCAATTCCTTTTTGTTGTTCTTTTGATTTTTAGATTATCTAATTAAAATTACACTTTCAATAACAGTTTCTATATTATCATTAATTCTCCAAAAGAAATCCAACCCAGTAATTTCTTCTACCTTATCAATATTGGTTGCATAATCTTTGTAATCAACTTTGGTGTTCGAATTCGGTAGAATAAAACCAATACCTTCCCAATTACCATTTCGTTTTTGAAGTAGTACTTTGTAATACGCTTTTGGAACTGCAACACGATGAGGTCCGATAGTTGGCATTACAGAATCAAAGATGGGTCCTGTAACCACATACATACTATCATATTCAACCGCCCAATTTCTAACTTGCATTTCCAACTTTTTCCAAACTCCTCGATTAAAGCGAGGTAATTGTGGAGACATATTCGAATAAAAGAAAGATTGTACCATTGTTTCCATCGAATAACCCATATCAGCAGCAGGAGCCAAATGCCCACGGTCATATCCTGATTTTTGATAATCAACACTAAAATCCGTTCCAGGTATCAACGGGTCAGGAGCAAAATACTCCCCACGTTGAAAGCGTTTAACGGTTTCATCTTTTGTGAGTAAATAAGCCACCCAATTTGCTTGTTTATATTTTGAATTATACGAAAGGGTATATCCTCGATGTCTTATGATTGTATCATCAGCATCATATTTCGGTAATTCTAATTGAGCAAATAATCCATTGCTAATAACTAATAAAATCAAAAATGTAAGTGTTCTCATACGCGTTTTTTGATTTAAAAATAGAGGTCTAATTTTTAAAAAGTAAACAATCATTT
>JBKCEW010000162.1:0-12694 GCA_046304235.1 Crocinitomicaceae bacterium
ACAAGATTTACAAAAAATTGAACATTGGATTTATATTGAATCTAAAAGAAGTGATTTTTCAATAGATGATTTTATTTTTAAACGAAATAAAAAATGGCTAACAAAAATTGTTTCAAAAATTAATACAAACTCTACCTTTATAGCTGTAGGTGCGGGACATCTTTCAGGAGAAGAAGGTTTAATTAATCTCCTTAAAAAAGAAGGCTTTAAATTAAAATCAATTTACATAAAATAATGAAAAAAATTATCGTTTTAATAAATAAAAACTACTTTCATTTTATATTACTATTGATTATTTTAATCGTATTTTCAAGTTGTAAAACATATTCAGATGAAGATCATTCTACCTTTAATTTAAAAATTAAAAATTACCTATCTAAAAGCAAACAGAAAGACTTCGAAAAATCAGAATCTGGATTATATTTCAAAATTATCAAAGAAGGTAATGGAGAATTTATTAAACTTACAGATGAGGTTACTTTTAATTATGTTGGAAAGCTAATTAACGGTAAAATATTTGATGGTGAACATAAAAAAAATCCCATAACTTTTCAAATGAAAGATTTAATTCAAGGATGGAAAGAAGGAATGTTATATTTAAAGCCTGGAGGTAAAATGAAAATGATAGTTCCTCCCTATCTAGGGTATGGAGATTATGAACTAGATAATATCCCTCCCCATTCAATTCTTTTTTTTGACATAGAAGTTATTGATGTTAAATGATCATTTTTAACATTTAACAATTATCTTTAATCTCGATTAGTAAAACTTATTTTAAAAAACAATATCGGTTAATCATAGTAAATTCTACTTTTATGAAACATAACTTTGGAGCAGGTCCCTGCATTTTACCTCAAGATGTTTTTAAACAAGCATCTGAAGCTGTTTTAGACTTTAACGGTTTATCAATTCTAGAAGTATCACACAGGCATAAAGATTTCGTTGCTGTAATGGACGAGGCATTAGACTTAGTTAAAAAAGCTTTAAATGTACCTGAAGGATATTCTGTTGCTTACCTTCAAGGTGGAGCTACATTGGGGTTTACGATCGCTGCTCTTACAATGATGAGAGAACATAAAAAAGCAGGATATTTAAATACAGGTACATGGGCATCGGGAGCTATTAAAGAAGCAAAAAAAGTAGGTGTAGAGGTAAATGTTCTTGCGTCATCTGAAGAAAAAGGTTTTTCATACATACCAAAGGGATATCAAGTTCCAAATGAATTAGATTACTTTCACTATACCTCAAACAATACAATTTATGGAACTCAATTCCATGAAACTCCAAAATCGAATTTACCTATCGTTTGTGATATGTCTTCCGATATTTTTTCGAAAGAGATTAATGTTGCTGATTTTGACCTTATATACGCTGGAGCTCAAAAAAATCTTGGTCCAGCTGGTGCTACCTTATACATTGTGAAAGATGAAGTTCTAGGAAAATCAACTTCTACTTTTTTACCTACTTACCTAGATTTAAAACAACATGTAGATAAAGAGTCGATGTTAAATACACCACCCGTTTTTTCTGTATATGTTGCTATGTTAAATTTGAAACATTTGATAGCTAATGGTGGCGTAAAAGCGAAGGAAATAGAAAACAATGCAAAAGCTGCGCTGCTTTACAATGAAATCGATAATAACCCACTATTCTTTGGTACAGTAGAAAAAGAAGATCGTTCTAAAATGAATGTAACGTTTAAACTCCAAAATGAAAGTTTAAGCGAACACTTTGACAAAGTTTGGAAAGAAGCTGGTATCATTGGTCTACCAGGACACAGATCAGTTGGTGGTTATAGAGCTTCTTTATATAACGCTTTACCACTTTCGAGTGTTCAAGTTTTAGTTGATGTTATGAAAGAATTTGGAATTAAACACGGTTAATTTTTAATAAAATGAAAATATTAGCAAATGATGGAATTTCCGAAGAGGGAAAAAAAGCTTTAGAAATTGCAGGATATACAGTAATTACAGATAAAGTAGACCAAACAGAATTAGCAAATAAAATCAATGAAGAGAATTACGAAATTGTTTTAGTGCGTAGTGCTACGACTGTTCGAAAAGAAGTTATTGATGCTTGTCCAGGTTTAAAATTAATCGGTAGAGGTGGTGTTGGGATGGACAATATTGACGTAACATATGCACGTGAAAAAGGTGTAAAAGTAATAAATACACCAGCCTCATCTTCTCAATCTGTTGCAGAACTTGTAATGGGACAAATGTTTTCAATTTCAAGATTTTTACATGATTCCTTTAAAAATATTGAGCATGGAGATTTTAACACCCTAAAAAAGAATTATGCAAAAGGTATTGAACTTCGAGGAAAAACATTGGGGATTATTGGTTTTGGTAGAATTGGTCAATCACTTGCATCCTATGCGTTGGCAATTGGAATGAAAGTAAAAGCAATCGAACTACAACCAAGAGAAGTAGAAATAGAACTTGCAGAAATACAAGGTTACGGAATACCAAAAGTAAATATTCAAGTAGAAAGTGATTGGAACAATGTCATTCCTTATTGTGACTTTATTTCAGTACATGTACCAAAACAAGCAAACGGTGAGGCTGTAATTGGTGAAAAGGAATTCTCATTGATGAAGAAAGGTGTTAGACTAATCAATGCTGCTAGAGGAGGTGTTATTAATGAAACTGCTTTATTAACTGCTATCGAGAATGGAATTGTTTCTTATACTGCTTTAGATGTGTTTGAGAACGAACCTACCCCAAATAAGCAATTACTAAACCATCCAAAAATTGCTACTACTCCTCACATCGGTGCTGCTACTTTAGAGGCACAAGATAGAATTGGACTTGAATTAGCAAATTTGATAATCGAAAATTTCGGTAAAAAGAACTAATAAATCGAAGGAAAATTAAGCCAAATTTAATGCGATTAGATTTGGCTTTGTTTTTCTAAAACTTTCTTACTGCTCTTACTAATTGATTGGAAGCTTTGTCCGCTTCACCATAATTCCCCCCTAGAAAGCCATATCTTAATGCTGTAATAGCATCTTTTTGAGTTGAAGACCAATAATAGCCGATAGAGAATTTTTCTTTGTCAGTCTCTTTTAAATTTTTATAAATTAAGCCAAGTTCATCATATGATGGTAAATACCAATCGTCATATTTACCAAATTTATAATTTGCACAAATTCCAGCAGCTCCAATCGTTCCACATTGAGCTAATATAGCATCCGTATTTGATTTACCAGAACCAACACCTTTACTTGAAGCTGAACTGATATCAGATGCACATCCCCATGAAATACCTGAACTAACATCATCATTTGAAACTAAAAGTCCTCCTCCTTTCATTGGCTCAATGTAAAAGATAATACCTCCCTTGTATTGCATTCCTATAAAAAGTTTGCCAACCATAGTCCTGAAAGATATTTCTTTACCATAAGTAGTTCCTTCACTATTGGTTGCATAACTTCTGCAATAATAAAGAGTATTAGGCAATAAATCTGTCATCGTAGAGGTAAATACCCCCAAACCAGAACCATCAGAAGACTTATTATCATCAACAGTCGGATTAGAAAATGAAGCCCAACAAATACCACGCTCAGTTATATCTGTCCCTCCAGAATACGTAACATTTGATGTGCAAATTGCATAATTTGAGTCAATTTCTATTATCTCCTGTGTAACCACTTTTGGTTTAACTTTTTCTATCTTGACTTTAATTTCTTCCCCATAACTAACACCAAAACTATTTATTGCATATGCTTTTAAATAGTATTGTGTTGACATTTCAAAGTTGAAATTAGCATTAAAAACATCTGATTGTGAAGTTGAAATAATTTTAAAATCAGAGACAGAAGGTCCTCCTTTATTGTTCCAGACAAAACCTTTTTCAGTTACATCCCCCCCTCCTTTGTGAATGATTTCAGCGTTTAATTTTAAAATATGATTTGTTGTATCAACATTTGAAACAGCATACGAGAAAACTATCGGAATTGTACTAGAAATCATTGGAGGTGTATAAAAAGAATACTCATTACCATAAGTTATTCCTCCACTATACTTTACATAAGCTCTTACAAAATAAGTTGTTTTGTGTTTTAAATTTATAATCTTGCTATTGAAAGCATTAATACCTGAACCATCAACAGTAAAATTGTTTGAACCTAATACTGGTCCAGAGCTTGTACCCCAACAAACTCCATATGCTAAAATATTTTGACCTCCATCATCTAAAACTTCTCCACCAGAAATAGCACTAGTAGACATCACAGATGTTGGTGAATTTGTTATTACCCTAACCTGCTTCTTTTTACAAGAAAAGATGAAAGTAGTTAACAAAATGAATATGAAAAATTTATATTTTAAATTCATAAAATGAAATAAAACCTTTATATAAATATACAACTTTAACGTAAAATAAACATGTAAGGTTCACCTTAATGGTTTTTTATTATGATATTCACTCGTTAGTAAGTGATATTCATCGGTATAAAAACCATCATCATCACGTATACTGAAATTAGATAAACTTAATTCAGAAGTATTACTTAAGGAAAATACAAGTATTGACCTTACTTCTTTACCTGGTTTTGATTCAATCATAATCTGCTTCACCAAAAAAAGATGGGATTTATTAGCTTCTTTCAACCAAAATTGGGACTTCACATAAGGAACAATAACCCATATTTCACCATTAATATCTAATAAATCTAAAGACTTGATAAAGAATTTTTCAACTGAAAAGTTTAAATTATGTTTTGAATGAAAAAGAATATTTTCATCAAATTTGAAACCGTCATCATAAAATGGAGGGTTTGAGAAAATCAAATCATATTTTTTGTCAGATTGATAAGTAAAGAAATCTATATTAAAAGATTGAATTCGATCTTTAAATTTTGATGTAAAAATATTTTGAGATAAATCTTCAAAACTATTATAATCTATTTCGATAGCATCTATAAAAATAGAGGAATGAGCTTGGGCAACCATTAAACTTAAAACACCAGTGCCGGCACCAACATCTAAACCAAATTTAGGAGAATCACATTTTATTGAAGCCCCTAAAAGCATAGCGTCAGTACCCACTTTCAAGGCGGATCTGGATTGATGAATAGTAAAGTGCTTAAATTGAAAACGGGACATTACCCTAGATAAATAGCAATTAATCCTTCAGGAGCTTTTACTATTAATTGTTTTTCATTCCTTTTAACCTCTTGAATTAAATCTTTAACAAAAGGAATTAGTACCTCTTTACCACTAGCATCTACCTGAATTAAAGGGTTGACAGGTAAATCAATAATCTGTTGAATAACACCAACTTTTCCAAAAGTTAAATCAATTAAATCAAAACCTACGACTTCATGATCATAGAAATTTTTACCTGATAACTGGGGTAAATCTACAAGAGGAAGATAAACAGATCTTTTAAGAATTTGTTGAGCTTCTTTATCAGAATTAATACCATCAATTTTCAAAGTTGCTTGGCTTTTTGGTCTTAGAGTTAAAGACTTAATAAAGAAAGGGGTAAGAAAACCATTAATATCAACAAAAATCTTATCAAGGTTTTCATATTCTAATGGATTTGTAACATCCAAAAAAAGCGAAACTTCACCTTTAAATCCGTGAAGTTTCGCAATATGACCTAAATGATAGCAATCTGCTTTATTCATTCAGTCTAAAATTATTCAGCAGAAGTTTCTTCATTTGTTTCTTCAGCAGCAGTTTCTTCAGCAACTTCTTCTTCAGCAACTGGAGTGTTTTTTGCTTCAATTGCTTTTGCTTTTGCTTCTTTAGCTTCTGCTTCCGCTTTCAATGCTTCTGCTTTTGCAGTTGCAGCAGATTTAGCTAAACCATCTTTTTTAGAAGTGATTTTTCCATCTTTCTCCGCTAACCAAGCAGCAAATTTAGTTTCTACATCAGCTTCAGTTAATGCCCCTTTTTTAATTCCATTCAACAAATGGTTTTTGAATAAAACACCTTTGTAAGATAAAATTGCGCGAGCTGTTTCTGTGGTTTCAGCACCAGTACGAACCCATTTTAATGCACTTTCGAAATTGATGTCAATTGTTGCAGGGTTAGTGTTAGGATTATAAACACCTAATTTTTCGATGAATTTACCATCTCTTTTAGCTCTTGAATCAGCTACTACTAAATGGAAGATAGCCTTACCTTTCTTCCCGTGTCTTTGCAATCTAATACGTGTTGCCATAAAATTTTATTGTTGAGGTACGAAACCTCTATTCATAATTAATAAACGTTGCGAATTTACAGATAAAAAACTGTTTTCACACAAGTTTGCTTCAATTTTTTCGATAACTATAATGAAATTAATTAGTTTTACAATGTTTATGTTATACAATGTTAACTAAGGAAGAATTAAAATTATATAAAACCACTTTTTGGGAAGAGTTCAAGCAATATATGTCTAAACATCGTTCTGCTTCAGGACGAAAAATGAATTGGCTTCAATACAGAACAGATATTAAGTATATTTTTTTAAGATTAGAGACAGATAAATCAACTGTTCGATTATGTTTTGATATACAATTCAAAGACCCTGATATTCGAGCAATCGTATGGGAACAAATGGGTGAATTAAAAAAAGTTCTATCAGACGAAATGGTTGAAGAAGGGACTTGGGAAGAACATTATTGCAATGAAACAATTAGTAATTTTTCTCGGATTTACTGGGAAAAAACAGATTTAAACTATCTTAATCCTGAAAAAAGAACAGCCATTTTTAATTTTTTTGAAGATAAATTAATTCGATTTGACAAATTTTACGATACCTATAGGGATATTTTAATAAACCTAATAAAGTAAACTTCTACCATTCGGGCAACGGAATGATTGACATCGTGTATTTAAAATTAGTACCCTCAATTGGCTCCAAAACCATTTTTTCATTTGAAAAAGTCGTAAAATTAAATGCCCATTTTTTTTTACCTTTCCATAAATTTAACTTAGGCAACTTGTTTTCCCCTCTAATTAATTGATAATAAAAAATATCTCCTTTAGATTTTGCAAAATCTTTCCATTTCAATATTCTACACTTATTAGTTGAATAGAAAACAATTAAATCCCTTTCGTAAATTTCAGGTTGTTGGAAATCAAGTCCATTTTTAAATAGATGATCTACTAACCAAACTTTTGAATTCCCATCAGACAAGGCACTATTTCCAAAAACAGGTCTGGTTTCTACATCCCACGAGCATGAACTACAAATAAATAACAAACTAAAATAAAAATAGAATAAGAACTTCATTAAAACTCCATTCGATTATTTTTGATAATGGTTGATATAACCGTATTCATTGAGTCTTGAAATTGTGGCTTTATATCTGCGTCATTAATTTGTTCAATCTTCTTAAATACATAATGATTATTCTCCCATTGATACAAACAGTTATAAAAAATTATATCTCCAGGAGCAACATTATCATTAAATCGTAGAATTAAATCATGATGTTTTGTTTTAGAGCTTCGAGTTCCGATTAAATTTGCAACAAATCCATTTACCTTTACTAAAACACCTTTTTCTCTTTCAAAAACGAGTAATCTTCTCAATGGAAAATCATTTACTCGTGCTTTAATCTGAAGTAAAAATGCATGTTCTAATCTTTTGTTTTCTATAAAAGGGAAAAACCTAAAAAACTTTGGATTACAAGCTGGATCTAAATGGTTGTTTAAATCTCGTTGTGAAACATTACAAATCTCAAGTTCTTTGAGTAAATTAGGTTCGACTTGAGACGGAAAAGTTGTTTGATCAAAAAGAGTTTCAATATTCGTTTGATTGCCAATTTTATTTTTTTTTGTTGTACTATCTTTTACCGTAGTATCTTCGTGTTTACATGCAAAAAGGGTAACAAAAATTAAAATAAAACCGAAAATATTTTTCATGATTTTATAATTTTTCAATGGTTCCGCCTAGGGTGATTTTTTCTGTCAGGGTTCCATTCCCTCTATATTTTATTACCCCACCACTAAATACAGATGCATTTAATGTTTCCCTAAAATTAACTATTATATTTCCTCCCATACGAACTTTTACAACCCCGTTATTTGCTATAAAACTAATAGCATCTATGGTTCCTCCAGTAGTAACATTCCCAATAAATTGCTTAGCTGTACCAACCAAAACAATATCGCCTCCTTGATCTATATTTGCTTCTGCAGATTCAACATCAAATTTACCAGTAACAACACCTCCTGCAAAAACATTTAAAGTAATCTTTGGGCTTTTAATTCGCATATTAGAAGCCATACTAATTCTTGCACCTTGTCTAGACTCTATCAAATCTAAATTTGGAACCTTTAAAACAATTACCATATCCAATTCTTTTAAAGTAAGCCCTGTATATTTAATAATCATTTGGCTCCCCTTACTTACAAAAGCTATTTTTTCTGGATCAATATCTTGAGATTTAATTTTTATTTCAGCAGAATATTGTTTACCCTCTTCCAATATAACTGGAATTCGACCTTGAACAATTAATTGCGTATAGTCTGATAAATTTTTCTTTATAATTTCATCAGCCTTTACATCAATCAAAGCGAAAGTTAACATAAATAGTATGAGAATATATCCTTTTATCATCAGTTAAAAATCTTTGAACTAAAATTAAATGCATTATTAAAAGCTATCTTATCAATATTTGTACCAATATTTTTGGTATCCAACCACTCTAAAATTATCTCACTTGGCATATTCCCTGTCAATTTATCCTCAGCCATTGGACACCCCCCAAACCCCTTAATAGCACCATCAAATCTTCGACAACCAGCATTGTATGCAGCTTCTAAAATTTCTTTTGCTTTCTGAGGTATAACATGTAAATGCGCACTCAAATCTGTATCAAATGAATTTTTATTTAAATCAGTAAACACTTGAAAAACTAAATCTGGTGTAGCTATTCCAATTGTATCAGATAAAGCAATGGTTGAAATATTAAATTCTTTTGTCAAATTAGAAATATATTTAGCTAAAATATCTGGATTCCAATAATCACCATATGGATTTCCGAAACCCATTGACAAATAAACAACAACCTTTTTCCCTTTTGTAGCTGAAAGATTAGCTATTTTTTCAAATTCAATGAATGAATCTTCTATTGATTTGTTTGTGTTTCTTAGTTGAAATGTATTTGATACAGACAAAGGATATCCCAGTGCGCTGATTTGTTCATATTGAACTGCTTGTTCAGCACCCTTTAAATTTGCTACAATAGTTAATAATTCGGTTTTAGAAGCTGAAAATTGAATCTTATCTAAAACTTCAGCTGTATCTTTCATCTGAGGGATTGCCTTTGGTGAGACAAAACTTCCCACATCTAATACATCGAAATTACATTTTAATAATAGATTAATATATTCTACTTTTAAAGAAGTATCGATAAAATCAGACATCCCTTGCATTGCATCTCTAGGACATTCAACCAACGTAACTCTTTCTTCGAACATAACCCTATTTAATTAAGCTTTTGTTTATTCTTTTTATCAAAGAAGGACCTTCGTAAATAAATCCTGTATATAGTTGAATTAGCGAGGCGCCAGCATTTAATTTTTCATGAGCATCTTCAACACTGTGTATACCACCTACTCCAATAACGGGAAAAGCATTATTAGACTTTGATGTCAAATACCTAATTACTTCAGTAGATCTTTTAGTTAACGGTTTACCAGACAAACCGCCCGCTCCAATGTTTTCTAATTTTACCTTATCCATCATCAAACCCTCTCTTGAAATTGTTGTATTTGTTGCAATCACACCATCTATTCCAGAAACCTTAATAATATCGATAATATCATCTAATTGTCCATCAGTAAGATCTGGAGCTATTTTCAATAGAATAGGTTTGGGAGTTTGTTTTTTCCTATTTTCCTCAGATAAGGTTGATAATAATTTCAATAGTGGCTCTTTTTCTTGTAAATCTCTTAGTCCTGGTGTGTTTGGAGAAGATACATTTACAACAAAATAATCGACAACTTCAAAAAGAGTATTAAAACAGATGAGATAATCATTTACTGCATCCTCGTTTTCTGTCCACTTATTTTTTCCAATATTACCCCCTACAATTAAATTTCTTTCTCTATTCTTCAACCGATCATAACATACATCAACCCCCCCATTATTAAACCCCATACGATTTATAATTGCTTGATCTTCTTTTAGCCTAAACAACCTAGGTAGTGGATTTCCTGGTTGTGATTTTGGAGTTACAGTACCTATTTCTATGAAACCAAAACCACAAGAAAATAAATCGGTATATATTTTTGCATCTTTATCAAATCCAGCAGCCAATCCAACAGGATTTGGAAAATTTAATCCAAAAACCTTCCTCTCTAAAGAAGGATGTTTTACAGTATAAAAAGTTTTCCATAAAAACTTAATACCAGGAATTTTTAAAATTACATGAAGAAAGTTTGCTGTAATGTAGTGAGCTCTTTCAGGTTGAAATAAAAATAGGATGCCTCTAAAAAAAGAATACATATTATCAAATTATTAGAATTTAGCACGCATTCCTTTCCATTTAAGCTGAGGCCTTCTTGGACTGCTAACTTTATAAGTGATATTTCGTGCAAAAATAAAATTAGCATATAAATAAGCATCTTTATTACGAGCATCACCCCTTTGTTGACCATTAGCAAACCAAGCCTTATATTGTTCTGTTTGAGCAGGATTACTTAAATATGCAGATTCTTTACCATATTTTTCCAATAGTAAATCTGTATCAAAACCAGTGGTTGAAACATCATCCATATAATCAGTAAACGTCTTGAAATAGGTTAATTCAATACCAACACGCCACATCCTTGTCAATCCAAATCTCATACCAATACCAGAAGGTATAATAACAGTAACAGGTAAATATTCTTTTGGCCTACCAGGAAAACCCTGTCCTTCAGTCCTTAAAGGCCTTAAAGATAACCATTGACCTTCGTAATTTCCTTTAGGATTAAAATAAGTTACACCAATTCCTGAAAAAACATAAATCTGTTCGTTATTATTTTTCTTACCTTTTAATCCTTTAAAATTATATTTATGACCAAATGACTCTTTAAAATAGAGCATCATTTCAAATCTTTGATAAATTGAAACTATGGTAGATTTAAAATTTAAATTTCGTGCATTTCTTGCAGTCTCAAGGGTTAATTTATCATCTCCTTTAACAGAACCAATACTTGCGATAGTAGATGTTGCAAAATATGGCTTAAAACGATACCTGTAAGAAAAACCAACATTGAAAGTAGTTGATTTCAAATCTAAATCGGCCATAGAATAGTCTTTTCCAACAATATCTCTACCACCTAACTCACCTAGAAACCCTGTTGGACCAACATTTAGAATTAATTCTTTTTTGTTTCGTCGCCAATTTTTAGTAGAGTTGAAGTTTGTTGTTTGAGATTCAACAAATTCACTCACCAATACGGCAACAATCAGAAACAAAAACTTAGAAACATTAGTCATAACAAATAAATGAACCATCAACTATAACCAACAAATATATCATTTTTTTTCTTATATTAAGATAGAATATGAAATCAAATCAATTAAATCAATTTGGCTCCCAACAAATGATACGTTTATCATCTCCAGCAGAAATCAAATGAGAATTAAAAACTAAAATATCATTTACAGAATGAGTATGTCCACCTAATTTTCGATCTAACTTTGTTATGAAATCCAGATTACTGATATTCCAAACTTTACTCGTTTTATCTCTGCTAGTTGAAATCAAGATGTTTTTGGCTACACTTAGCTTATAGATAGAATCTTTGTGGGCTGGTAGCATAAATATTTCTTTAAAATTGTTTAAGGTCCAAGTTCTTATAAACCCGTCTTTACCAGCAGAAAATAGAACATTCTGTTTCAAATTACTATAAGCTAATGCAAGACAACCTTTATCATGAGCGTCAAATATGAATTCCAAATTGTAATACTTATTATCTAACACCCTTATTTTTCCATCTTGCGATCCAATGATAACTTTACTGTGTTCATTCAACACTAAAATAGAACGAATTTTTCCACCATCAAATGGAAGAGTTAACAAAAGCGACCAATCATTTGTATTCCATACAGATAAAGTCCCATCTGCATCTCCCACATACATTCTATTGTTTAACTCATCAAATTGGATTTCAAAAATGGCAGATTTATGGTATTTTATATATTTCTCCTCAGATTTATTTTTAGTATTAATGACATGTATGTCTCCAGCACTTGAACCAATGATCAAATTATTTTTTAATGAAAAAAAATTGATTTTATATACAGAAGATTCGCATTTAATAGCAAAAGAATCTTGCCTTCCTGTAATAGGATCCCATCTTGTCACAAATTTGTCAGCAGAAGCAGAATAAATAAAGTTTTGATCACTAGTTAAACTGAAAACAGCTCCTAAATGCTCTTTTATTTCAAATTTTTTCTTGTACATAACTATACAAGTTCTTCTTCTTCCTCATCTGACTGAACTTGTTTTAAACGTTCAGCATAATCTTTAGGTAAATAGTCAAAGAAAGTATCACCTCGCAAACCTAAGCGTAAACACTCCAAAGGTATCACTTCATTAGGCGCTATATTTCCTAAATTAACATTAGCACCAAATAATTTTACAAACCAAACTTGTTGATTTTTTTGAGGAGCTTCCCATAATATATTCTCAGGCTTTACCTTGGCAATGATTTTATTAATCAACAAAGTATGAGCTGAGCCATTTGGTCTAAAA
>JBKCEW010000163.1:0-21530 GCA_046304235.1 Crocinitomicaceae bacterium
CAATGTAATGTTACGTTAAAAGCAGAGAAACAAAAATTTTGCTCTGATGAGAATTCAATTTTAACAGCGACACCATCAGATTTAATATCTATTCCTGACTTTTCTGATTCGAAGAAAGTTTTTGATGTTAAAGACTTAAAATTAGACCAAACATATATAGGTTTTATTAATAATGGAACATTATCAGGTTTAACTTTTCCATTTAATGAAACTAGTGGAGAATTTAATATGAACATACAAGGAGTTCAATTAAAAAACACAATTATTTCCTCTGGAAAACTAATGATTACAATAGAAACAGATTTAAAACAAGATTTAAAAGTTGTTTTTGAATTACCTTATTTCAAAATCAATGGTAAATCTTTAAAAGATTCAATTATGGTAACTGCTAACACAAATAGCACTGGATTAGTTAGTTTCCCAAAAGAATTTGATTTAACAAATGCAATTGTAGATTTTTCTTCAGGAGATCCAAGTAAATACAACCTTGTAAGTTACAAAGTGAAACCATCTATTAAAATTACTTCTAAAATTTTTACTGGTACAGAAATTGGCAACTTAAAAATAGACTTAAAAAATTTAACTTTCACAGAAAACATTTCATACAAATGGTTTTTAAATAACAACGAACTTGCTGATAAAAACACACCCAACATTGGAGTTAATAAATCAGGAACATACAAAGTAATTACAACATCAAATTGTGGTACAGCGGAAGAATCAATCGATATTACAGTAGTAGAAAGACCATCCAAAGAAGTTTCTATATTTGGAAATTTAACTTTCTGTGATGGTGATTCAGTAAAATTAAAAGCTTTAGGTAATGGTTCTTACAAATGGACTAACAATGCTATTACAGATGAAACTATCATTAATAAATCGGGAGTCTACAATGTAACTGTTACAAATGATATTTGTACTTCGACAAGTGAAAACATAAAGGTTACAGTGAATGAAAATCCAATTGTAAAATTAAATCACAAGGATACGACTATTATCATAGGAAGTAATTTGAAATTAAAAGCAAGTGGTGCTAATTCATACGAGTGGAATGATAATTCAACACAAGATACACTATTAGTAAACAAAGCTGGTACATATACTGTAAAAGGAAAAAATGAATCTGGATGTACTTCTTCTGTATCAATTAAAGTAGATGTTAGAGAAAAAGGTGCTGGTTTAAATAATTTAAACAATGTAAAAGTGGCTGTTTCACCAAACCCATCTTCTGATATTTTAAATGTAACTGTTGAAGAATTCAAAAATAAAGCTATTTCACTTGTTGACTTAAGCGGAAACTTAATTTTGAAACAAACTTTAAACTCAGTAAATACATCGATTGGTGTTGATTCTTTTGCAAAAGGAATCTATATCTTAAACGTTGTTGATGGCTCAAACTCAGTTTTAAATTCTCAACGTGTAGTTATCGAATAATTCAAAGAAACAACTCTAAATATTAAGGTGTTCAGTAATGGACACCTTATTTTTTTGTCCATGCAACAAATTCATTTTTTTTTCGTTTGAGAAGCTATGCGATTTTATACAGCTATATTATTTATTTTATTAACAACTTTATCGTTTGGACAAAGACAAAATGTCTTGTCAAGAAGTGAAATAGGAATCATCGCTGGAGGAATGTATTACATCGGTGATATAAATACTTTTCAACATTTTCAATTGACACAACCAGCAGGCGGAATGTTTTACAAATTTAACATAAATGGACGTTTGGCATTTCGAATAGTTGGAGCTTATGGTTCCGTAAAAGCAGACGATAAATTGTCAAAAGATCCTACCTTAAAAAATCGCAATTTAAATTTCACTTCTACTATCAAAGAAATAGGTCTTGGGATGGAATTTAATTATTTTCCTTTTCAGATCGGAAACAAAAACTATCGAGGCACTGGATATATGTTTGCTGAAGTTGCTTATTTTCAAATGGACCCTTCTACCACTTATGAGGGGCAAACTTACCAGCTTAGAACTTTAGGTACCGAAGGTCAAAACACCTCATTAAATTCTAAAAAATATTATTCTCAAAATCAATTAACCTTACCTATAGGTATTGGCTTTAAATATCCATTAGGCCGTAATTTTTGTATCGGGACAGAATACGGTATTCGCTATTTATTTACAGATTATTTAGATGATGTGGGTACCGACCGTTATGTAGATGCAGGTAAATTAGCTATTGAATCAAGTAAATTAGCTGCTAAACTTTCCAATCGTTCGTTAGACCAAAATCCATACGGGCTTCGTGGAAATTCATCTACGAGAGATTGGTATTTTTTCTTTGGTTTAACGTTAAGTATGAACTTAGGAAATCCTGATGAGTGTTTTAAGCATTAATCTCACTATCTCCTTATTCTAAAACAGGTCATAAATAAGGTGCCGAACATTACGGAGGCGAATAATAAGTGGGCAGTTTGAACTAGTCCTGGCATATCGGCATAGGCTAGTAAAACCCCTGAAAGTAATTCTATTAGCAAGATATACACAGAGGTATTTATTATTTTAAGTTGAAATTGTTTGCGATTTATCCAAAACAAGTACGCCATCATTCCTAATACCAACCATGAAAAACTGCGGTGTATAAAAAAAGGTAGGCCTAAATTATCAATCCAATATTGACGAGAGTACCCTTGTTTTACCAAACCATCAATAGCTTCACGCACTTGTGTCCCTAAAAACATTTGGATAAACGTGATAATCATTGCTGACCAAAGTACCAAACGAACCGTTTTTGGCAATGTAAAACGCTTTTTTTGGGATGGACTTACTTCCAATAAAATTCCCATTTGTAAAGCGATAATGACCAATGCTAAAAATAGATGCACGGTTATTGTCCATGGAACTAAATTCGTAGCAACGACAATAGAACCAAACCAAGCCTGAATTACTAAAATGACCAAGTTAAGTATTGCCAAAGTGACTAATTTTTTGGTTCTATATTTACGGATTACACCCACAAAAACAAATAACACACCAAAACCAGCTAATACTCCAAACAAACGATTAATGTATTCTGTCCAAGTTTTGCGTGCATTAAAATCTTGCTCAATCAATAATGATTTATCACTACGCAGTTTTATAGCAACGTCTCCTGCTCCTATTTTATCTAAAAAGTTGGCAAATCGTTCGATTTTCTTTTCTCGTTTACTTGCATAAATATCTTTGTAATCCGCAGGAAGTGTTTTTTCATCTGTTGGCGGAATATATTGCCCAAAACATTTAGGCCAATCCGGACATCCCATTCCACTGCCTGTAATACGGACAAAGCTACCTGCAATAACCACCAAATAAATAAAAATTAAGGTTAACCAATTAAGTTTAACAAAAAAGCGCGAATAAGTATTTTCCATAGAAATTTATTTTTCGTTTTTCAAAGAATGGACAATGGATTTTAAAGGAATCATTCCTACAAGTAAACCGATTGTTCCAGCCAAAATTACAAAACCTGTTAATTGTAAAAACTGATTTTTAACCATAAAAGAAAGCAAATACGAAGCTCCTAATAATCCCACATATACAACAAATCGAAGCGCTTCATTCCATTTAAATTGAAAATCAATCATCTTCCAAATTGAAATTAAATAAAGCACCAAAATCATGCTTTGTCCAATCAACGTGGAAACTGCTGCTCCAAAAGAACCGTGTTTTGGTATCAAAATAAAATTAAATACAATATTCAATACCAATCCAACAAATGAGAAGATATTAAGTTTTTTCAAACTCCCATTTGCCGTTAAATAAGTACCCAAAATCAAAACCATTGCCGTAGGAACAACACTTAACATCAACATACGAAAAGTAGGAACGGCTAAATCAACATCGTGGTCATAAATTGATTTTAAAATAAACCAAGCAAATCCTCCACAAGTAATTGATAAAATAGAAGTAAAAGCAAAAACTAGTTTAGAGGAAGAAGTTAATAATGGTTTTACATCTGACCTTTCTTTTATCATTCTTGAAAAAATCGGGTATAACAAATTCGAAAACATCATAATAAACATCAAACTCGCATCCAGCATTCGATAGGATTGCGCATATAATCCTACCTGTTTGTGACCGTAGACATGTAACCGTTCCAGCATAAGTGCATCCATTCGTGAGTACAACATCATTAATAAAACTAACAATGCAAAAGGAAAACTTTTCTTCAATATAGCATAACTCAATAGTTTTCCAATTTGGAAACGAGGAATTCCTACTTTCCACAATACCAAAACAAAAGCTACAAATACAGATAAACCAAAAGAAAACAATTGTGCATAGATAAACCATTCAATTTTAAATTGATGTTCTAACCAAGGTGCATACAATAAAACTGAAACAACACCTATCATTACAATTCTATCTAAAACGGAAAGAAAAATATCCCATTTAAAAAGTAATAAACCAGCAAAATAACTTCTCAAAAACTGCAACATATTAATCAAAAACTGATTAACTATGAGTAAAATAACAAACCAATAATAGACTTGCTTAACACCAAGGAAATAAGCAATCAATAAAGTAAAGATGGTATACAATAAAAAAAGAATCAATTTGAGTGATAGCATATTTCCAAAGTACCTTTTAACTAATCTTGGATATTGAGCTACGTATCGGGTATTATAATTTGTAATTCCTAAATCCAACAAAATATTAAACAACAAGGTTAAATTCAACAAGGTAAAATACATCCCATATGTTTCGGTACCTACTCTGTTTTGTACCTCTGCATCAATACCAAAAATGGCATACGGTTTAATCAATAAGTTAAAAAAGATGAGCCAAATTAAGTTGGAAAAGAATTTCTTTTGCATATCAACTTATTTAGGAACAAAGGTGAAATTATGTTGTTTGTGTATCGTAGAGTCAAAAAGAGTTAATATGTTGTTTTCAAGCACATAAACCTGATATCCTAAACTTCGTATAAACTCAAAACATTTTACTCTGTTTTCATTGTCCCACAATTCAACGTAAATCACTGGTCTATCACGTTGAATGATTTCTTTTCCTCCTTTCAATACGAAAAACTCAAAATTTTCCACATCCATTTTAATGGCTGCTATTTTTTGATTTTTAAACAAGCTATCTAAAGTTTCGATCTCAACTTCGTACTCTTCCCCCTCGTTCCAAAGTTCAATTGAATCATGTTTGATGTGAGCCAACCCTTGCATTTTGGTTTTTCCTTGTATGGGTAGTATCATTTTTACTTTTCCAGTTGTCTCGCCTAACGCTTTTGGAATTAAAGTAACGTTATCTAATTGAAATTTATGACATATGTTAGAAAGCACTTCAAAATTAATACTTTCAGGTTCAAAGGAAATAATTTCACGTTTTGGGTATTTCTTTGATAAATGGCACGTCATTATACCAATATTAGCACCAATATCTAAAATAACACCATCAGAATCTGATATTTGATTTAAAAAATGAAAAAAATCACGTTCATTTTTATCCCAATGTAATGTTCTGATTTTAAAAATAGAAAACAAATACAAATACCTTTTGTAACCAAAAAAAGATTGTAAAAAGTATTTTACTGTATTTTTCAAATCGACGATACTTTATTTATGTGTTAAGACAAAAATAACACTTCTATTTAACCCTTTTTCATCAACGATAATATTTTATCTTTGCACAAATTTTTATCTATAGATATTATGAGTTTACTTGAACTTTCTGAACAAGAAATACAACGAAGAGAAAAATTAACCAAATTACGTGAATTAGGAATTGAACCTTATCCAGCGGCACTCTACCCTGTTTCAACAACTTCAAAGGCAATTCAAGACAAGTTTGTAGATGGTCAACAAGTTTGCATCGCAGGTCGTTTGATGAGCCAACGTATTATGGGAAAAGCATCTTTTGCTGAATTATTAGATAGCGAAGGAAGAATTCAAGTATATTTCAACCGTGACGAAATTTGTCCGGAAGAGGATAAAACTTTGTACAACGAGGTTTTCAAAAAGTTAATCGATTTAGGTGATTTCGTTGGTGTAAAAGGATATGTTTTCAAAACACAAGTGGGCGAAATTTCAGTTCACGTGCAAGAATTCACCTTACTTTCAAAATCGTTGAAACCGCTTCCTTTACCAAAAACAGATGCGGATGGTAATGTGCACGATGCTTTCACTGACCCTGAATTACGTTATAGACAACGTTATGTAGATTTAGTAGTAAATCCACACGTAAAAGAAACGTTTATTAAAAGAACAAAGGCGATGGCTTCTATGCGTAACTTTTTCAATGAGAAAGGTTATTTAGAAGTTGAAACACCTATTTTACAGCCTATTCCAGGTGGAGCATCGGCAAGACCTTTTATTTCACACCACAATGCTTTAGACATTCCTTTATACCTACGAATCGCTAATGAACTCTATTTAAAGCGTTTAATTGTAGGAGGTTTTGATGGAGTGTATGAGTTTGCTAAAGACTTCCGTAACGAAGGAATGGATAGAACTCACAATCCTGAGTTTACCGTGATGGAAATTTACGTAGCCTACAAAGACTACAACTGGATGATGGATTTCACCGAACAAATGATTGAAAAAGTCGCACTAGATGTATGTGGAGATACGGAGATAACGGTAGGTGAAAATAAAATTTCATTAAAGGCTCCTTTCAAACGTATTTCAATGCGTGATTCGATCTTGGAATTTACAGGATTTGATATCTATGGTAAATCAGAAGAGGAACTTCGTGAGGCGGCAAAAGGAATGGGCATTGAAGTGAATGAAACGATGGGGAAAGGAAAGTTAATCGATGAGATTTTCGGTGAGAAATGTGAAGGGAACTACATTCAACCTACTTTCATAACCGATTATCCGATTGAAATGTCTCCTTTATGTAAAAAACACCGTGATAACCCCGAATTGACCGAGCGTTTTGAGTTGATGATTAACGGTAAAGAGGTAGCAAATGCGTATTCAGAATTAAACGACCCTATCGACCAACGTGAGCGTTTTGAAGAGCAATTACGTTTGTCAGAAAAAGGAGATGATGAAGCAATGTTTATCGACCAAGATTTCTTACGTGCACTTGAATACGGTATGCCACCAACATCCGGAATGGGAATCGGTATTGACCGTTTAGTAATGTTGTTAACGAACAATGCTTCGATTCAAGAGGTATTATTCTTCCCGCAAATGCGTCCTGAAAAATTCCAAACGGGTCCAGATTTAAAAGCGTTTCAATCTTTGGGCGTTTCTGGTTCGTGGGCAGAACATATCTACAAAGCAGGATATACAACTGTTGAAGAATTATTAGAAGCAAAACCTACGGCTGTTCACCAAAAATTAAATGGTTACAGAAAGAAAAATAAATTAGAAATTCCAGCGCTATTATTAGAAGAAGTAGAAGCGTGGTATGAGAAATAGAAAATTTTATTAAAACCCCAATGTAGAGGCGCAATGCATTACGCCTCTACATTGGGGTTTTCATTCTAACAAACAACCTTCACCATATCTTTTACCTTGCGACCATTGATTTTTGCTTCTTCCAGCGTAGGTGCAACAACAGTAATGTGTCCCATTTTACGGAAAGATTTGGTTTCTTCTTTACCATAGATATGTGGTTTTACTCCTGGAATGGCAATGGCTTCTGATAGCCCTTCATAGACTGCACTACCTGTAAATCCTTTTTCTCCCAAAAGGTTAATCATTACCCCTGGTTGAACGATACGAGTATCTCCCAAAGGTAGATTTAACACACTGCGCATATGTTGTTCGAATTGTGAAGTAACATTACATTCAATCGTATGGTGACCGCTATTGTGCGGACGAGGTGCGATTTCATTTACTAACAATTCACCCGATTTCGTTAAGAATAATTCCACGGCTAGTATCCCAACCATTCCTAATTTATCGATAACCTCCACCGCTAGTTTCTCTGCTTTTTCTTCAATTTCAGGAGAAACCTCCGCAGGAGAAAATAAAAATTCTACCAAGTTTGCTTCTGGACTGAATTCACATTCAACAGTTGGATATACTTTTGTTTGTCCATTTTCATTACGAGCAACGATAACAGACAATTCTTTTTCAAAATCAACAAATTTCTCTAATACAGAAGGTACATCAAAAGCCGTTTCTAAATCAGCGGTAGAACGAAGCGGCGTAACTCCTTTTCCATCATATCCACCCGTACGCATTTTTTGCATAAAAGGGAATTCGGGAATGTAAGTATCAATTTCCGATTTATCGTTTACCAAATAAAAATCAGGTGTTGGAATTCCATTGTCTAAATAGAATTGTTTTTGTAATCCTTTATCTCTAATAATACGCAAAATACGTGGTTGAGGAAATACTTTCACTCCTTCACTTTCTAATTTTTCCAACGCATCTACAGAAACGTTTTCTATTTCAACAGTCAATACATCTTTGTCCTTTCCGAAATTAAATACTGTATCGAAATCATTCAGCGAACCTACTGTAAAAGAATGAGCAACATCACGACAAGGAGCATTTACATCCGGATCCAAACAGTGAACGTGAACATCATAATTGATGGTTTCTTGAATTAACATTCTTCCTAATTGACCTCCGCCTAACACACCAAGACGAAAATTTTTTCCGTATTTTTTTTGTTCTGACATTCTAACTTATCTGTTTCTGTGAAATTTGAGTTCAAAGATACTGAAAGCAATTAAAAAAATAGTGTTTAAAACTTCTGACTAATACAAAGAATTCAGTGATGTGATTTTCGATATTTGTTGTTTGGTGAAAACTAAAGTAATTAATGCTAAATCCAATCGTATGAGATTAACCTATGTATTATTTTTTATGCTCACAGTAGCCATTGCTTCTTGTGTACCCTTAAAAAAATACCACGATGTAGCCGAAAAAGCACGTTTGTGTGAAGAAGAATTAAATGCGTTGAAAGACAAGGCAATTAACAATGAAAACAAAGCGAACGAATTAGAATCGCAATTAGGATTAATTACAAAAGAGGCAACTCAATTAAGACAAGACACTACAAACCTTGGTGAAAAACTTCGTTTAATAAAAACGCATTATCAAAAAATGGTGGATCAAAACTTAATGTACGAGAAAAAATTAGAACACGATCGTCAAACCGTTGCTAAAAGCGCAGGTTCAATGCAAGCTGATATGGATGCTAAAAGCATAGAATTACAACGTAAACAAGACGAGTTAAAAGATTTAGAAGAAGAATTATTTCAAAAGCAAAAATTACTCGAAGATCGTGAGAAACGAGTTCAAGAATTAGAAGAAATGCTTCAACGAAAAGACGAGGCGGTAAAATTATTAAAGAAGAAAATCGCAGATGCTTTATTAGGGTATAAAAACAAAGGATTAAGCGTAGAAGAACGAAACGGTAAAATTTACGTGAGTTTGGATGCAAAATTACTTTTTAAAACGGGAAGTACGCAAGTAGAAACTGAAGGTAAAAAAGCATTGGTAGACCTTGCCCGAGTGTTGGAGAGAGAAAAAGATATGGAAATCATCGTAGAGGGTCATACCGATACTGATAAATTAACTAGTCCCAACCATCCGAAAAACAACTGGGAACTTTCTGTATTAAGAGCAACGTCTGTGGTTGAAATTTTAACAGGCAATTCTACCATGAATCCTGGAATATTAATGGCGGCAGGAAGATCTGAATTTCACCCCGTAGATCCAAATGACAAAGCAAAAAACAGAAGAATAGATATTATCATTTCACCCAATCTAAACGCATTGTTTGAGTTGATAAGTAAATAATAATTGCAAACAAAAAGGCTTCGAGTTTCGAAGCCTTTTTGTTTTAATGATAAAAATGTTATACTTTTAATAATACAAATTCAGATCGTGATGAAATACAAAGTTGAATTAGATATCCCATCAAACAAAGTTGCTTTATTCCTAGAGTTTTTAAGAAGTATGTCTTTTGTAAAAAAGATCAAAGTAATTGAAGAAAATGAAATTACAAATCCTGACATACTTAAAAGTATTGAAGATTATGAAAATAAAAAGGTAGATCCAACGCCATTAAATCTAGAAGAATTAAAAACATTAATTAATGCTTGAATTGATGTTTATGCCAAAGGCTTGGCAAGATTTAGGTTGGTGGGTTAAAAATGAAATTAAAACAGTTAAAAAAATCTATTCTGTTTTAGAGAACACTTGTAAAACACCTTTTGAAGGTCTTGGTCAACCTGAACCGTTAAAAGCAAATTACAGTGGTTATTGGTCGAGAAGAATAAATCTAGAACATCGAATAATCTACAAAGTTGAAAATGATAAAATAATTGTTTTCTCATTAAAAGGACATTATAACTAAAAAGGCTTCGAAATTCGAAGCCTTTTTTAGTTATAATCAATCCTATTTTTTAGTAAGCTCTTACGTTTTTTCCTTGTACATAATTGATAAACGCTGTGTTTACCACTTTGTTTCCACCTGGTGTTGGATAATCACCAGTAAAATACCAATCTCCTAAATTTTTAGGACACGCAGCGTGTAAATTGTCTACAGTTTGGTAGATGATATCAACCTCTGCATTGATAGTTAGAGGAGTTAATAATTCAGCAATCTTTTTCGAAATCTGAACATCAGTGAAAGGAGCATAAATTTCTTTCACGTAATTTTTAATTTGCTCTTTCGGTAATGTTGATTGCTCTAAACATTTTTTATAAACCTCATCAATCACAGAAGATTGATTCGTTTCTTTTAAAAGAGTTATCGCTGCTTCGAATGCTATAAAATCACCCATAATCGCCATATCAATTCCATAACAATCTGGGAAACGAATTTGCGGAGCAGAGGAAACAATCACAATCTTTTTAGGACCTAGACGATCTAAAATACGAAGGATACTTTGTTTCAATGTTGTTCCACGAACGATACTATCATCGATAACCACTAAATTATCTTTACCTCTTACAACTGAACCATAAGTGATATCATAGACATTCGATACCATTTCATCCCGTTGGTCATCCTGAGTGATGAAGGTTCTCGCTTTCGCATCTTTAATAACAATTTTCTCAATGCGTGCACGTTGAAAGACTATTTTCTTTAATTCTTCCTCTGATAAATTTCCAGAATTTTCAGACAATGCTTTGTATTTTCTTTCATTCAAATGATCTTCCAACCCTTTAATCATTCCGTAAAATGAAGTTTCAGCAGTATTTGGAATAAATGAAAAAACAGAATTATCTAAATCATAATCAATTGATTTCAATACTTGAGGAACAACTAAATCTCCCAGTTTTTTACGTTCTTCGTAAATTTCCACATCATTTCCACGAGAGAAATAAATGCGCTCAAAAGAACAACTTTTATTTACTAATGGCTTATTGATTTCAATTTCAGATACTCTACCATCTTTTTTGATTATTAAAGCATGTCCTGGAGTTAATTCTTGAATATTTTCTTCTTGTAAATTAAATGCAGTTTGAATTACCGGTCTTTCAGATGCAACAACACACACCTCATCGTTTTCAAACCAATAAGCCGGACGAATACCTGAAGGATCACGTAAAACAAACGCATCACCGTGACCAAATAATCCTGCCATAGCATATCCTCCATCCCAATTCACAGAAGCACGTTTTAAAATGCGTTCAATGTTTAAGTTTTTAGCAATGTAATCGTAAATGGCCTTTTTTTCGTATCCTTTAGAATTAAGTTCATTATAAATCTCATCATTTTCTTCATCCAAAAAATGACCAATTTTCTCCATAACGGTTACTGTATCTGATTTCTCTTTTGGATGCTGACCAATGGAAACTAGTACATCAAATAATTCATCTACATTAGTTAAATTGAAGTTACCCGCTACAACTAAATTTCGAGTAATCCAATTGTTTTGTCTTAAGAAAGGGTGACAACTTTCAATACTATTTCTTCCAAAAGTACCATAACGTAAATGTCCCAAAAATAACTCACCCGTAAATCCTGCATTTTCTTTCAGATACTTAACATCTTTCAATCTATCCGGATTTTCCTCTGCTATCGCTTTGAATCGTGCATTGATTTGGTCAAAAATATCTTGAGTTGGTTTACTATCTATCGAACGGTGCCTTGAAATGTAACGTTGGCCAGGTTCCATATCAAATTTGATATTTGCCACCCCTGCTCCATCTTGACCACGATTACTTTGTTTTTCCATCATCAAGTGAAGTTTGTTCAACCCGTAAAAAGCTGAACCATATTTTTCAAGATAAAACTCCAACGGTTTTTTCAATCGCAAAAGTGCAATACCACATTCGTGTTTGATAGCATCACTCATAGTTATATTGAGATATTTATTGAGCCGCAAAGGTAAAGTTTTAATCGATTATTAGAACTCCTTTAATAAATAAAATACAAAGGAAAAACAGTTAAATGAATCGTGAACAATCTATTAAAAATTTTGTTGTTAATCTACACTATAAAGAATAACTTTGTCAGTTAAACACTTTCACTATGAGTAAGTATCAAGCAGGCCCATATCTTTCACAAATAGAAATTCCACAAGACTTACGTAATAAGTTCACTATAGAGGATTTACCTCAAGTTTCAAATGAATTACGTCAGTATATTGTTGATGTAATTTCTGAAATTGGAAATAGCCATTTTGGAGCAAGTTTGGGAGTTGTAGAACTTACTGTTGCTTTACATTATGTTTTTCATACACCTTACGACCAATTAGTTTGGGATGTTGGTCATCAAGCATACGGACATAAAATACTAACAGGAAGAAGAGACGTGTTTCATACAAACCGTTTAAAAGGTGGTATTTCAGGTTTCCCAAAAAGAAGTGAAAGTGAATATGATACATTTGGTGTTGGACATTCATCTACCTCTATTTCTGCAGCACTAGGTATGGCTGTTGCTAGTAAATACAAACAAGAAAAAAATAGACATCATATTGCCGTAATTGGGGATGGTGCTATGACAGCAGGTATGGCTTTTGAAGGGATGAATCATGCAGGATATGAAAAAGACGCTAATTTGTTGGTTGTCTTGAATGATAACTGTATGTCTATTGACCCGAATGTTGGAGCTTTAAAAGAATATTTAACGGATATTACTACTTCTCATACGTACAATAAAGTAAAAGACGAGGTTTGGAAAATGTTAGGTAAAATTTCAAAATTTGGCCCTGATGCACAAACTGTTGTTTCAAAAATATCACACTCTTTAAAAAGTACCTTACTAAAACAAAGTAATTTATTTGAATCTCTTAATTTCAGGTATTTCGGTCCAGTAGACGGACATGATGTGGAGGGACTAGCAAAAATATTAGAAGATTTAAAAAATATCCCTGGACCTAAAATTTTACATTGTGTAACCGTTAAAGGAAAAGGATATAAATATTCGGAAGAAGGTGATCCTACAAAATGGCATGCACCTGGTATCTTCAATAAAGAAACTGGAGAAATTATTAAAATTGTTCCTAAATCACCTGAACCACCTAAATATCAGGATGTTTTTGGTCATACTATAGTTGAATTAGCAGAAGAAAATGACAAAATTATGGGGGTAACTCCTGCCATGCCGTCTGGTAGTTCAATGAATATTATGATGAAAGCAATGCCACATCGAGCATTTGATGTAGGTATTGCAGAACAACATGCGGTAACATTTTCTGCAGGATTAGCAACACAAGGACTGGTACCATTTTGTAATATCTATTCATCTTTTATGCAACGTGCATATGATCAGGTATTACATGATGTGGCTTTACAGAATTTGAATGTAGTATTTTGTCTAGATCGTGGAGGTTTTGTAGGAGCTGATGGAGCAACGCACCATGGAGTATATGACTTGGCTTATATGCGCATGATTCCGAACATGATTGTTTCTTCACCAATGAATGAGGCTGAACTTCGCGATTTAATGTATACTGCACAGCAAGAAAACATGGGGCCATTTACCATTCGTTATCCTAGAGGTAACGGGGTAATGACTGAATGGAAAACTCCTATGAAAGCAGTAAAAGTAGGTTCGGGTAGAAAACTAACAGATGGTACAGATGTTGCTTTTTTAACTTTAGGACCAATTGGTAATTTTACACAAGAAGCTGTAAAGTCCTTGAAAGAAAAAGGTGTTTCCGCTGCACATTACGATATGCGCTTTGTTAAACCTTTAGACGAAGTATTATTACACGAAGTGTTTACCAAATTTGATAAAGTAATTACGGTTGAAGACGGTTGTTTGATGGGCGGAATGGGAAGTGCTATTTTAGAATTTATGGTAGACAACGGGTATTCATCGAAAGTTGTTCGTTTAGGTGTACCTGATAAATACATACATCACGGAACACAAAAAGAATTATATGCTGAAGCAGGATTTGACACCGCTTCAATGATTCATGAAGCAGAAAAATTAGTAGGGATCTCTACTCAAGTAATTTCAGAAAAAACAGGATCATAAAAAAATGGGGAATCTAAAATTCCCCATTCTAACTAACCTAACCTATTTTACCAAAATAGTGTAACCTAATATCAATAACACATAAGGTTTAAAAAAGTTCAAAAAAGATTAAACTTTTTTATTTTGATTGATCTATTTTTCTAACCATCGTCAAAATCGTAGCAATTGCTACCGTTTCACCCGTCTCATCATATACATCAACAAGGAATTTTACAATTCCTTTTGCGATATCATCTTCACTTCTTTTCTCTTGGTCAATTTTTTCTTTAACTGTAAAACGAACACCAATTGTAGCACCAGGATAAACTGGTTTAGTAAAACGAGCCTCTTCAATTCCATAATTCAATAATACAGGTCCCTTTTTCGGATCAACGAATAATCCAGCCGCCTTTGACAATACAAAATAACCATGTGCTACTCTTCGCTCAAAAATGGTTCCTTCTAATGAAGTTGCATCCATGTGCGCGTAAAAGTTATCCCCTGAAACATTGGCAAAATTGACAATATCCGCATCTGAAACAGTATGTTTATGAGTGAAAACCGTCTCGCCTATCACTAATTCTTCGAAATGTTTTCTAAACACATGTGGGTTTGCTTCAGGCATTGCTGCACCTACTTGGAATTGTTGAGTAATTGCAGTAATTGTAGTAGGGTGACCTTGTATCGCTGTTCTTTGTAAATAGTGCAATACTCCTCTTTTTCCACCCATTTCTTCACCACCACCAGCGCGTCCTGGTCCACCATGTGTCAATAAAGGCATTGGAGAACCATGTCCAGTGCTTTCTTTTGCACATTCACTATTCAACACCAAAATACGACCATGCATACTTGCAGCACCTACCACATATTCTGTTGCCTCTTGATTATCTGGAGTAACAATAGAAGAAACCAAAGAACCTTTCCCCATTCGAGCTAGTTCAATCGCATCATCTATATTTTTATAAGGCATAATGGTAGAAACAGGACCAAAAGCCTCAATTTCATGTACATCTGTTTTATGGAAAGGATCGTTATTCACAAATAAAATAGGAGAGAAAAATGCGCCACCTACACAGTTATCTCCAATCACATCTACCGATTGAGGATTACCATAAACGATTTCTTGTGTTTGCGCTAATTTCAATACATTTTCACGAACTCGCTCTACCTGTGTTTGTGTAGCAAGAGCACCCATTCTAACACCTTCCATACTCGGGTCACCAATTTTAGTCGAAGCCAAACGAGCAGCAATTTGCTTTTGAACATCGTCTAACAAATTATCTGGAACTAGAATACGTCGCACAGCCGTACATTTTTGTCCCGCTTTGATTGTAATTTCCTTAACCGTTTCTTTGATAAACAAATCAAATTCTGGTGTACCAGGAACAGCGTGTTTACCAAGAACCGTTGCATTTAATGAATCTGCCTCTAAATTAAACGGTATGCTTTTTTGACTGAATTGGGGTAATGCTTTTAATACTTTACCAGTATGAGCACTTCCTGTGAAAGTTACGGTATCTTCCAAATCTACATGTTCTAAAATCCCACGACCTAAACCAGATACCAACTGTAAACTTCCTTCAGGTAAGATACCAGAAGCAATAATATCTTTTACAACCGCTTCCGTAACAAACGAAGTGTATTCAGATGGTTTAACCACTGCAGGTACACCAGCCATTAAATTCACTGCAATTTTCTCTAACATTCCCCAAATTGGGAAGTTGAAAGCATTAATATGCACTGCAACCCCTTGTTTAGGTACCATTATGTGATGACCAATAAACGTTCCTCCTTTAGATAAAGGCGCCGCGGTTCCATCTACATAATAAGGTAAATCAGGAAATTGACGACGAAGTGAAGCATTTGCAAATAAGTTACCAATACCTCCTTCGATATCAATCCACGAATCGACTTTGGTAGCACCTGTTAAATGACTGATTGCATAATAACTGACTTTTCTTTCCATTAAATAAAGAGCCAATGCTTTTAACATACGCCCTCTTTCTTGGAAAGTCATTTTACGTAATTTTTGCCCGCCAATCGATCTACCGTATTGTAAAATTTCGTTGAAATCTAAACCAGCACTAGAAACCTCTCCAATTTTATCTCCTGTAAGTGCATTGTATACATTCATTTCGGAACCTTCTCCCGAAACCCATTGTCCTAAAACATAATTTTTTACTTGAAACATCTTTAATTATTTAATTAAAACAATAATCGTTTGATTAACATATAGATTAGAATAAATCCGCCGAATAAACCCAATCCTATTTTCCAATCTATTGCTCCCATTAAAATGAGTGCCAAATCTGCAATTAATACTACCAAGTAAAGTAATCTTTTTATCATCATTTATATTTTTAACGAAAATAACAATTTTGAAAGTAGGCTATTCAGAAAGCATTTGAAAATATTTAGTAAGTATTGTATTTACAGACAATCCCTCATTATTTTATTATCTTTGCCACTCACGAAATCATTCATTTATGACCAAGGAAAAATTTACCGTAACAGCCGCTTTACCCTATGCAAACGGACCCCTTCATTTAGGACACGTTGCAGGAGTTTATTTACCAGCAGATATTTTTGTTCGCTTTCTTCGTATGAACAACCACGACGTAGCGTTTATTTGCGGTAGTGATGAACACGGTGCTGCGATTACATTAAGAGCTAAAAAAGAAGGGATTACTCCTCAAGAGATAGTAGACAAGTACAACAAAATTATCGGTAAATCCTTTGAAGATTTCGGAATTTCCTTTGATATCTTTCACCGTACTTCGGCTGAAATTCACCACAAAACAGCACAAGACTTTTTTCTAGAGTTGGAAAAGAAAGGCAAGTTTATCGAAGAAACTACAGAACAATATTTTGACGAAGAGTTTCAACAATTCCTTGCAGATAGATACATCGTTGGAGAATGTCCAAATTGTCATAATGAAAATGCCTATGGTGACCAATGTGAAAAATGTGGTTCTTCGCTAAACCCAACAGACCTCATCAATCCAGTTTCGACCTTAAGTGGAAAAAAACCTATTTTAAAATCTACTTCACACTGGTTCTTACCCATGGACAGACATGAAGATTGGTTGAAAGAATGGATTTTGGAAGGTAAATTAGACGGAGTACAACAACACGACCCTAAAACGTGGAGAAATCAAGTGACAGGTCAATGTATGTCTTGGATTAACAATGGATTAAAACCACGTGCAATGACCCGCGATTTGGATTGGGGAGTAAAAGTTCCACTACCAAATGCCGATGGAAAAGTTTTGTATGTATGGTTGGATGCACCAATTGGATATATTTCTGCTACAAAACAGTGGGCATTAGACAACAACAAAAACTGGGAAGATTACTGGAAAGGTGACCGCAAATTGGTTCATTTTATCGGAAAAGACAATATTGTATTCCACGCTATTATTTTTCCTATTTTATTGAAAGACCACGGAGATTTAATTTTGCCAGACAACGTACCAGCTTACGAATTTTTAAACCTAGAAGGAGATAAATTTTCAACATCACGTAACTGGGCGGTTTGGTTACACGAATATTTAGAAAAATACCCTACGAAAGTAGATGAATTAAAATATACCCTTACTGCGATTGCCCCTGAAAGCAAAGACAGTGAATTTACGTGGAAAGAATACCAATCAAGGGTAAACAACGAATTAGCAGATATTCTTGGAAATTTCGTCAATAGAGCCTTGGTGTTGACTCAAAAATACTATGAAGGAAAAGTTCCTGCATTAGGTAACGTAACACCTGAAGATCAAAATATACTAGATGCTTTACAAGAATTTCCAGCGAAAATCGCTTCGTTGATTTATGCTTACAAATTGCGTGAAGCACAATCTGAAGTAATGAATTTAGCCCGTTTAGGTAATAAATACTTGGCGGATAACGAACCTTGGAAATTAGTAAAAACGGATGCTTTACGTGTAGAAACAATTATGCATATTGCAATCCAAATCACTGCCAAATTAAGTTTATTGTTAGAGCCTTTCTTACCAACTACTGCTGGTAAACTAAGAGGTTTCTTAAACTTGGGCTTAACAAATTGGGAGGCTATTTCTAAACAAACCATCCTTGATGCTGGACATATTACAAATACACCTGAAATTTTATTTCAAAAAATTGAGGATTCGTTTGTAGAACAAGAAGTAGAAGCATTACAAGCAACCAAAGAAGTTCCTGCAACGAATTTCCCTCCTCAAAAACCAAATGTTTCCTTTGATGATTTCACCAAAATGGATATTCGTTTGGGAAAAATTATTGAAGCAGAAAAAGTACCAAAAGCAGACAAATTACTAAAATTAACGGTCGATACAGGGATTGATACCCGTACGATAGTTTCTGGAATTGCATCCTACTATAATCCAGAGGAAGTGGTTGGAAAAACGGTTTCTGTATTATTAAACCTCGAACCACGCAAAATACGCGGGGTTGAATCACAAGGGATGATTTTAATGGCAGAAAACGAAAACGGAGAATTAAGTTTTGTTTCTCCTGAAAAAGAATTTGGTGCTGGTGGAGAAATCCGTTAGGATGCGCATTGCAATTAATACACGCTTTTTATTGCCCCATAAAATGGAAGGTTTTGGGTGGTATACGTATGAGATGGTCAAACGTCTTGTAATAAACCACCCCGAACATACCTTTCTGTTTTTCTTCGATCGTAACTACGACGAAGGTTTTCTATTTGCAGATAATATTGAACCCATTGTATTAAGTCCACCCGCAAGACACCCGATTTTATTTATTTGGTGGTTTGAAATAGCAGTGAAACGTGCTTTAAAAAAACACAAAGCCGATTTGTTTTTCTCTCCTGATGGCTATTTAAGTTTAGGGAGTTCAGTGAAACAAATTCCTGTTATGCACGACTTGAATTTCGAGCATTATCCTGATGATATTCCTTGGAGTGCCAGAATGTATTATAAATACTTCTTCCCGAAGTTTGCTAAAAAAGCACACAAAATTGTAACCGTTTCAGACTATTCGAAACAAGATATTTGTAAAACCTACAACATTTCGCAAGAGAAAGTTCACGCAATATGGAATGGTGCATCGGAAAAATTCGCACCCATTTCAGCGAAAGAAAAATTAACTATTCAACAAGAATTAACTGGGGGTAAACCCTATTTTTTATTTGTTGGATCTTTACACCCACGTAAAAATGTAAAACGCTTATTAGAAGCCTATCAAGCATATAGAAAACTACACGCTGATTTTGATTTAGTTGTTGTTGGCGAACCTATGTGGAAACAAAACACTTCTTATTTAGAATATGCTGATAATTCGATCCATTTTACCGGACATTTATCATTAGAACGACTAACCAAGGTAATGGGAGCCGCTTCGATCTTTGTATTTGTTCCTTATTTCGAAGGCTTTGGTATTCCATTGGTAGAAGCGATGCGTTGTGGAACCCCAATCATTGCTGGAAACAAAACTTCTTTACCAGAAATTTTAGGTGATGCGGGTATCTTAGTTGACCCGTTTTCAGTAGAAGAAATTACCCAAACGATGATTACACTTTCAACCGATATTTCACTTCAACAATCCTTATCCGCAAAAGGACTAGAACGCAGTCAGCAATTCTCTTGGGATAAAAGTGCCGAAAAATTGTGGGAGGTATTGATTAAAAATTGAAAAATTACAGATTACAAATTAGAAATTATATTAATTCAACCGACTTCATTATGAGTTCATCGAAGTAAATGGAGGTGTCTTAAGTAGACATAATATAAATCAATCATTTAACTCTAAATTCATTAGTGCATAAAGTGGTATATTAGTTACCCATGTTTCTTTTTTATAGTTTGACAAAGACGTACGATAACAATGAATTTGAGGATTTTTTAACGCAAATGTTTTGAGGGATTTTGCTTGTAAATTTTCTGTCGCTTTTACTTCTAATGGAATGATTTTACCTTTCTTTTCAAACAAAAAATCTACCTCCGCTGAACCACTTTCATTTGCCCAATAACATACATTTAATTTTTCTTCACATAACAGTTGTTGTAATACATATTGTTCTGTCAGTGAACCTTTAAACTCTTGAAATAAATTATCACCTAATAAAATTGTTTGTGCTTGTAAATTAGACATTGCACCTAACAATCCCACATCGAGAATATATAATTTAAATGCTTGTAAGTCTACATAACTAGAAATAGGTAAAGCCGCTTTTTTATTTCTAAATACTTTTTTAACTAATCCATAATCTTCTAACCAAGATAGTGCCAATTCGTAGTCTTTCGCTCTGGCTCCTTCTTTGATGATTCCGTAAATAAACTTTTTATTTTCTTTTGTTAATTGACTTACAATTGTATTCCAAATCATCCTGATTTTCGGGATAATTTCTGATGGAGCGTGTTTTGAGAAATCTTGCTCGTAGGCCATTAAGATATTCTGTTGAATCATTCGAACACCTTCAAAATGTTCTTTCTGTATGAAATAATTCACTGCTTCAGGCATTCCTCCAACATAATAGTATTCCTTTAGTAGTTGAATGTATTTGTGTTTAAATTGGGTAATAAATTCCCAATCTTGTTCCTTTAATAAGGTTACTAACCTACCTTCACTTTTCGCCTCCAAAAACTCCGAGAAATTCATTGGATTTAGATAGAGAAAATCAACTTGTCCAACTGGAAAAGAAGTTTGTTGCTTCAAAGCAATTCCGAGTAATGAACCAGCACCAATAATATGCAATTGTGGCAATTCTTCGTTGAAATATTTCAAGGATGTGATTGCGCCTAATGCTTCTTGAATTTCATCTAATATAACTAACGTTTTCCCAATTGTTATCGTTGAATTTGTATAAATTTCGAGTGCTTTAACGATTCGTTTTGGGTTATAATCTTGTTCAAAGATTCCACGCAAACTCACTTCTTTTTCAAAGTTAATGTACAAGTAATTTTGGAAATTTTGCTCCCCAAAATTCTTCATTAACCATGTTTTTCCAACCTGACGTGCGCCATACACTAATAAAGGTTTTCTGAATTCAGAGTCTTTCCAGACTTGTAATGCTTGTTCTGCTTGCCTTTTCATACTGTAAATGTAGAAAAAAACAGAAGAAATTACATTTTTTCGTACGACTTTTTGTGAAAAATAACACTTTTTCGTACGACTTTTTGTGAAATATTACATTTTTTAGCGAGAGTTTTTTTTAAAATTAATCATTCAAAATACATAAATTATAATTC
>JBKCEW010000164.1:0-3233 GCA_046304235.1 Crocinitomicaceae bacterium
ATGGGTATATATACCGACTTGATCAGATACTCCAAATTTTTTTTTAAAGAAATGGGCATTCATACCATGATTGTTTCTACTCAATTAAATAATTTTTCCGTACAAAGAGTTTGGACAAAAGAAAATTTTTTAATTTCACATAGTTATGATACTTATCATGTTAATATAGTAACAAAAACAATTAATCAGCACTAAAGTATACCTTTAAAAATAATTAATTATATTATTCTATATCTCTTTTTTTTTGTTTAAAAAGTTAGTAGTTAATATTTTAAGTTTTGATAATAAATAGAATATAGTATCTCCTCTGTACAACCATTCTCGTCTAATTTCCAAAACCTTCTGACTTTCGTTGGTAAAAGATAGGCTATGTATCCATAAGAGGAAATGTTTGCATAATTGTTTTATTTTTAGAAAACCGAGTTAAATAGCTACTTTTTTACTACAGTTTAAAAATAGAGTGTTAACTTTAAATCAGTCAAAAAAGCATGAAAAAGTCAAAATTCATCGAGGTACAGATAATAAAGGTGCTAAAATCACAAGGAGAAGGAGAAAAAGTAAGTGAAATTTGCCGTGAATTTGGAATTTTCCATTCAACATTTTATAACTGGAAAAGTAAATATGGAGGCATAACACTTTCTGAATTGTAACGTGTGAAAGATCTAGAGGAAGAACATGAACGATTAAAATGTATTGTTGAAGATCAGTAATTATCTATTGATATCCTCAAAGAGATAAATTCAAAAAAGTGGTGACGCCCTGTCAAATAAAGCAATGCTTGGAATTCCTTAGGGAATCCTACCTGAATATATGTCATGCTAAGACGTGTAAAGTTTTAAATTGTTCTAGCACAAAGTGTATTACGCTAAGGAAATGCAATTTAAGTATTTAAAAACGAGAGAAGCGATTGAATCCAATTTAGGAACCACTCGTTTAGATCGAAAAAAAGGGATAGTAAAAGTAATAAAATCTTATCCTGAATTGAGTGTACAAAATCAGAAGAGTCTATCAAAATCAAGGGTTATCGTTATGGAAAAGGGTTGAAAAACGAAGATTTGACAATCCTGCTAATACAATTGCAGTTTCACTAAAGCAAAATATTGAATGAGCAATGGATTTTATTACAGATATGCTAGTTAATGGTAATAAGTTTTCCGCATTAAACATTGTATATCAGTATTTTATAAAATTTTAAATATTGAAATCCAATCAAGTATGCCCGCTTGGATAGTAATTTACACATTAAATCAAGTAATAGAAAAAAATGTAAAACAATCTGGAATTGGAACGGATAATTGTCCAAAGTTTACACCTCATTCATTCCAAAATTGGTTAGAAGAAACAAAAATAGAATTGGTTTAAATTCAAAAACGTAAATCGCAACAAAATGCAATTATTGAATGATTTAATCGGACATATCGCTAGGATATTTTAGATGTAAATCTATATAGAAGGACGGAAGAATGTAATAATGAACGTTCGAACGAAGCATTAAATTAACATACCCCAAGTGGATATGCTGCTTAAAGGTTTTTTAAAGCTTAAAACTCCAGAAAATATAATAAGAAAAGACATTGAATTTTCAAAGCCCTTTCCTTTATTTTCTATCTGTTTGATTTATTCCTGGCAAGTTGCTCCTAAGCAGAGCTCGTTTCCGCTTCAATCAAACAATTTAAAAATCAGTAATTTGAATAAGATTTACAATATGTAGTAATTAGCGACCACTTACCCATTTCACAAAAGTTTGGAATGTTGAAGTGGCCAATAGCAAGGCTTAACGCACCAAATATTGAACTTAACATAGTAGAACTGTTCATGGTTTTGTGTCCTATCGACTTTTTTTATTTTTCAAGTTAGAATTTAAGATAATTTATTTAAGTTTATAATCAATACTAACGTTGTTTTTTATATACAAGTACTGAGTATGTTTTAGTATAATTTTCAAGTTTTAAGTACGATTAAAAAATGTATTAATATATTTTCTCGTGTTTTTAAAATCTTTTATCAAATTAGTATGTTTTATTGATCATTATTTAGTAATTTTAAGATTTTTGTTTCTATTTGTGAAAATATTAGGTTTTACTGAAAAATGGTGAAGCATGTTTTATTGGAATAAATTCTTTAATTGTTGACAAAATAAATATTGTAGAATCTATAATAATAGGTGCAAATTCTTTAGCTTTGAAAAATTTGGAAATAAAAGGGTTATATTTCGGTTCACCAGCAAAATTAATAAAATGAAAATTCCATTTAATACACCTTATTTTACAGGTAATGAGACAACTTATATTAAAGATGCAGTTTATAGAAAAAGAATATCTGGGAATGGTTTTTACACACACAAATGTCAAGCATTTTTTGAAGAAAGGTATGGTTTTTTAAAGTGTTTATTGACGACATCTTGCACCGACGCTCTTGAAATGGCGGCGATTCTTATCAATATAATGCCTGGTGATGAAGTTATAATACCTACTTTTACATTTGTTAGTACAGCTAATGCATTTGTTTTGAGAGGTGCCAAAATTATATTCGCTGATAGTCGCACTGATCACCCAGGGATTGATGAAAGTAAACTCGAGTCCTTGATTACTTCAAAAACCAAAGTTATTGTTCCAGTACATTATGCTGGTGTTGCTTGTGATATGGATTTAATCATGGCTTTAGCAGAAAAGCATGGTTTGTTTGTTGTTGAAGATGCAGCTCAAGCAATTGATGGTTATTATACTAGTTATAAAGGTGTGAAAAAACCATTGGGCTCAATCGGTCATTTTGCAGCATTTTCATTTCATGAAACTAAAAATATTATTTCTGGTGAAGGTGGTATGCTGGTTATTAATGATAAAGAATTCATTAAACGTTCCGAAATTATATGGGAAAAAGGAACTAATCGTTCTGCTTTTTTTAATGGAGAAGTAAATAAATATGGCTGGGTTGACATAGGTAGTTCATTCTTACCATCGGAAATAATTTCTGCTTTTTTATATGCTCAGTTGGAGAATTTGGACAAAATTCAAAATAAACGAAATGAAATTTGGGAGCAATATTTTACACATTTAAAAATTTTAGAAGAAAGTAATAAATTATTACTCCCTAAAATCCCTGGTTTTTCTTCAAATAATTCTCATATGTTTTATTTGATTTGCAATTCTAGGTCTCAACGAGATGAATTAATAGCCTTTTTAAAGTATAATGGAGTACATTCATTATTTCATTATTTATCTTTGAATAAAAGC
>JBKCEW010000165.1:0-35889 GCA_046304235.1 Crocinitomicaceae bacterium
AAGTAAATGCGGCATTAAGAAGTGGCTGGATCACTACTGGACCACGAACAAAAACTTTTGAAAAAGAAATTACTGAATACTCTGGGTGTAAAACTACGGTTGCTGTAAATTCTTGGACTATGGGAATGCAAGTTCTTTTACATTGGTGGGGTATTGGTCCTGGAGATGAAGTTATTTTACCTGCATACACGTATTGTGCAAGTGCAAATGTGATTGTTCACTCGGGTGCTACCCCTGTAATGGTAGATATAAACCCTGAGGATTTTAATATTTCGGTAGATGCCATTAAAAAAGCAATTACTCCAAGAACAAAAGCGATTATTGCTGTTGATTTAGCTGGTTTTCCATGTGATTACCAACAGATATACAATTTAATTCAAAGTGAAGAGGCATTACTTCAATTTTCACCTAATAATGAATTACAAAAAAAATTAGGGCGTATTTTGTTGATTTCGGATGCTGCTCATAGTTTTGGGGCTTCTAGCTTTGGAGTTAGATCGGGTGCATTGGCAGACATTAGTACCTTCTCTTTTCATGCGGTTAAAAACCTAACTACTGCCGAAGGAGGGGCAATTTGTTTTAATTTACCAACTGATTTTGATTCAGATGAAATTTACAAAGAGTTTTGCACCAAAATTTTACACGGACAAAACAAAGATGCCTTAGCTAAAACACAAAAAGGAAATTGGAGATACGATGTTGAAGAGCCTGGTTTTAAATGTAATATGACTGATATCCAGGCTGCGATCGGTTTGATTGAATTAAGAAGATATCAAGAAAATTTAGACCGAAGAAAGGTTATTTTTGAAGCATATGATCAAGCATTTAGTTCAGAAGACTGGGCTATTTTACCACTGCATACTACTCAAGAAAAAATTTCATCGTATCATTTATATCAATTAAGAGTTGCAAATATTTCGGAACAACAAAGAGATGCTATTATGCAAGCCATTTTTGATCAAGATGTTTCTGTAAATGTGCATTTTTTACCTTTACCTACTTTAACTGCATATAAGAAACGTGGCTATAAAATGGAAGATTATCCTGAAACTTGGAATAAATACCAGAATGAAATTTCATTACCTGTTTATTTTGATTTAAATGATGAATTGGTAGCAAGAGTTATCGAAGCTGTAAATATTGCTGTAAAACAGGTGTTAGGTTAAATGAAGAGAGCTTTAGATATCGTAATAGCGCTTATAATTTTAGTTTTTTTTCTTCCTTTAGGATTATTGATATCACTATTAATAGTATTAGAAACTAAAGGAGGTATCTTTTACAAACAAGAACGAGTTGGACTTAATGGTAAATCTTTTGGATTATTGAAATTTCGTTCAATGCGTCCGAATGCAGACCGATTAGGGCAACTTACTGTGGGTGAACGTGACCCAAGAGTGACAAATATTGGACATTTTATCCGTAGATACAAATTAGATGAATTTCCTCAATTTATAAACGTGCTAATTGGTGAAATGAGTATTATCGGTCCAAGGCCTGAGGTTAAAAAATACGTTGATTTGTACACAATAGAACAACGTACAATTTTAAAAGTGAAACCAGGCATTACGGACTACGCTTCGATAGAATATTTTGATGAGAGCCGTTTGTTAGGGGAGTCAGAAAATCCTGAACAAACCTATGTTCAAGAAATTATGCCTGCAAAATTAATTCTGAATAAAAAGTACTTAGACAATCCAACTGTATTTCATGATTTGAAAATTATGTGGTTGACCTTTAAAAAAATTATTTCATAACTATATGCATGAAACAGTCTGATTTTTTTCAATCTGTTTTTCAAGTGGTAAAACTGATTCCCAAAGGTCGCGTTACTTCGTATGGAGCAATTGCTGCTTACTTAGGTGCAAAAAAATCAAGTAGAACGGTTGGTTATGCGATGAATGCTTCGCATGCTATTCCTGGTATTCCCGCACATAGAGTAGTGAATAGAAATGGGATGTTGACGGGAAAAATGCATTTTGATACTCCTGATCGCATGCAAGAATTACTCGAGTTGGAGGGAATCAAAGTAGAAAAGGATGTTGTAGTAGAATTTAAAGAATTGTTTTGGGATCCAACCCTTGAATTAGAATTGTAATTTGTACTTTTAGCCTATGATTTTTGTCACGGGAGGTACTGGATTATTAGGAAGCCATTTGTTGTATTCACTTACTTCAAAAGATAATAAAGTACGTGCTATCTACCGTGATAAGTCTAAAATAAATCAGGTTCAGAAACTCTTTAATTTTTATAATGCCCCAAAAACTCAATTTCAAAAGATAGAATGGGTTGAATGCGATGTGTTAGATATTGCAACTTTGGATGAAGTGATGCAGTCGGTGGAAGAGGTCTATCATTGTGCTGCCATGGTTTCTTTTCGTAAACGAGATTATTCGTTGATGTTAAAAACAAATCGTGTGGGGACAGCCAATGTGGTAAATTGCGCTCTTACAAATGGTGTAAAACGTTTTTGTCACGTGTCCTCAACTGCTGCTGTGGGAAAAACGTTCGATGAAACAGGCGCTGGATATGTGGTAGAAACGAATAAGTGGGATCCGGAAGATAATCATTCTGGATATGCAATTACAAAATATCTATCTGAAAACGAAGTTTGGCGTGGTATAGAAGAGGGTTTAAATGCCGTTATAATCAATCCGAGTGTCATTATTGGTCCTGGGAATTGGAATGAAAGTTCCTTATCAATTTTCAAAACGTTAAGCAATGGTCTTCAGTTTTATACGGCAGGAGCAAATGCATTTGTGGATGTAAGAGATGTGGTGAACGCAATGCTAAGACTTGTATCTACTTCTGAAGCGTTTGGTCAACGTTTTTTATGCACGGGTTCGAATGTATCTTTCAAGCAATTATTTGAAGAAGCGTGTGTGTATATGAACCGTAAACCACCTCTTTTTTTGGCAGGTAAGGTATTAAGTGGTTTGGCTTGGCGAATTTCCGCTTTACTTTCTTTGTTTACTGGAAAACAAACGGTCACGAAAGACTCTGCTCGAAGCGCACAAGCAATCGTTCGATACGATTCTAAAAAATTGATTTCTTTTCTTTCTTTTGAGTTTACAGATTTTACAGAAACGGTAAAACATACTGTAGAAGGGAAGTTAATGTAATAATTTTTCAATGTGAAAATATAACAATTTTTTGGTGCTATGAGTCTTGAATCTAATGTCTAGCGTCTCAAAATCTAAACAGTCTTTAAAATCTCATCAATATAATTCAATACTTTTTCTCTACCGAATTTCGATTCAGCAGAAGTAGTAAAGATCGGTGGTAAACTTTCCCAATATTTCAACATTTCTTTTTTATATGCGGCTAAATTCTTTTGAAGTTCAGAAGAGGAAAGTTTGTCTATTTTCGTGAAAATCATAGAGAAAGGGATTTGTTTTTCCCCACACCAAGACATAAATTCTAAATCAATTTTTTGAGGAGGAAGACGTGAGTCCAATAAAACAAAAGTATTTAATAATGGGTTTCTGTTTATTAAATATGCAGCAATAAATTCCTCGAAAACAGTACGTGCTTTTTTAGAAACTTTCGCATATCCATATCCTGGTAAATCCACCAAATACCATTCGTTGTTGATTTCAAAATGATTGATTAATTGTGTTTTACCTGGGGTTCCAGAGGTTTTTGCTAAACTCTTTTGTTGTGTTAGCATATTAATCAAAGATGATTTTCCAACATTCGATCTACCGATAAATGCAAACTCTGGTTTTCCATCGTCTGGACATAATTTATAGTCAGTATTACTAATCTTAAAAGCGGCAGTCTTAATGTTCATTTTGAATTGAATTAGAAGACAAAGTTACCTAAAAATATCCTTTGTTTTAAGTTCATATTTTCTTCTTGTTTGAATGTTATTTTTTCCACAATTTTTAATTTATTGTTTTACAATATTTTAAATTTTAAAATGTAACCTTTTTTTTCTTTGTTTCGTATGAAGTTATTAACATAGTGTAAAATGGTGGTAAAAAGTGGATTTATTTCTTGTAATTTTACCCATTAGTTAACTGTTATGGCTGGTTTAGTAGGTGAATATGAGGTAAAATTGGATGCGAAAGGTCGCTTCCTTTTTCCTGCTTCGTTGAGAAAGCAACTTTCTCCTGCTGCCCAAGAAAATTTTATGTTGAACAAAGGTTTTGAGGAATGTTTGACACTTTATCCGATGAATGAATGGGATAGGTTGAGTGAAAAACTTTCAAAAATGAATTTGTTCAAACCAAAAAACAGGATGTTCTACCGTTTATTTCATCAAGGAGCGAAACAAATTACTCTTGATAATGCTGGTAGAATTTTAATACCTGTAAACTTGATGGAACGAGTTGGTTTGGATAAAGACGTTATGTTGATTGCCTATAACGACAGGATTGAAATTTGGGATAAAACCAAGTACTTCGAATTAATCGAAGGAAACATAGCAGACTTTGCTGATTTAGCAGAGGAAGTAATGGGTGATATTGACAATGACGAATAAAGAAGAAGTATACCACGTACCTGTAATGTTAAATGAATGCTTGGAAGGATTGAATATCCAGCCAAATGGTATTTATGTGGATGTCACTTTTGGTGGTGGTGGCCATTCTAAAGCAATTTTTAAACAATTAAATGAGGAGGGTAAATTGGTCGCATTCGATCAAGATCCAGATGCCCAACAAAATGTTTGGAGTGCTTCAAATTTCTTATTTGTCCCTTCGAATTTCTCTTTCTTAAAAAATCATTTAAAAGCATTGGGAATTCCTCAAGTTGATGGAATTTTGGCTGATTTAGGTGTTTCTTCTCATCAGTTTGATGAAGGAAAGAGAGGTTTTTCGATCCGTTCGAATGATGAGTTAGATATGCGTATGAACCAATTTGGTGCTTTGTCTGCTAAAAATGTGGTAAATGAATACACAGAAGAGGAGTTAATTCGAATTTTTAGAAAATATGGTGAATTAAATGCACCAGGAAAAGTTGCAGGTACCATTTGTAGAGCTCGTTCAAACAAAAAAATTCATACAACAGGTGAGTTGATTGCTGTCTTGGAGCCAATTGCACCAAAATTCAAAGAACATAAATTTTACGCTCAAGTTTTTCAAGCAATTCGTATGGAGGTAAATAACGAATTAGATGTGCTAGAAAAGTTTTTAGAGCAAACACAAGAAGTTATTAAGCCAGGTGGTCGTTTGGTGGTGATGTCATATCATTCGTTGGAGGATCGTTTGGTTAAAAATTATATGAAAAGAGGGAATTTCGAAGGGGTTGTTGAGAAGGACTTTTATGGAAATATTTTAAAACCTTTTGAGGAGATAACTAGAAAGCCTGTTAGTCCTAAGGAAAGTGAAATAGAACTGAATACAAGGGCTAGAAGTGCAAAATTACGAATCGCAGAACGTATCAAGGATGGAAAATGAATTTGTAACCAGAGATGAGCGTCCTGTTATTAATCAAGAGCTTCCTCAAAAGAGTACTAAAAAGGTTAAAAAGAAAGTCGGGAAAAAATCTGGAAATATGTTGATTCAGATTTTGAATGGTAATTTCTTATTAAAAGATTTTGTTGTTAATAATTTAAGTTTTGTGTTTTTTGTGTTTTTGCTACTAATTCTTTTGATTTCAAAAGGATACTACAGTAAAGATGTAACAAAGAAAATAGTTGAAACTCAATTAGAAGTCGATGCAAAAACAACTGAATACTACGATAAAAAAGCAAGGTTAGAATTTGTAACTAGAAGAGAAGTATTAGTTAAAAAATTAAATCCATTAGGGATTTATGAAACAACTAAGCCACCAAAAGTAATTAGAATTAAAAAAGAAGAAGAATAAATTGACTGAGAAGCAAATCATATCATTAAGAGCTCATGCTATCTACGGACTGTTTTTAATAGCCTTGATTTGGGTATTGGTTAAAACGTTTATGATTCAGGCAAAACAAGATGATGGGAAATATTTATTAAGAGATAAAAAAACCGGAAAATATATTTCTGCCCGTGATGTGTTTAAAATGCCTCGTATGGGACAGATTTTGGATTGTAATGGAACAGCTTTAGTTACTTCTGTTTCAACATACAATATTTATATGGATCCTACTGCACCTGACGATGAAGTGTTCAACAAAGAAGTTTCTGATTTGTGTGAAAAATTAGCTTTAATCTTTCCTCAAAAGTCAGCTCGTGAATATGAAAATTATTTAAGAAGAGGAAGGGCTAGAAAAAATAAATACTTATTACTGAAGAAAAAAGCCACTAACGAACAACGTAAATATTTACACCAACTACCGATTTTTAAGTTGGGTAGAAATAAGGGTGGATTAATTGATAGTGAAGAAAATATACAACGTAAGCGTCCTTTTGGTGAATTAATGAAAAGAACATTAGGTTATTATAGTCCAATTAAAGTAGGTATTGAAGGTGCGTACTATGATTATTTAGCAGGGGAGCCTGGAATTGAGGTGGAACAACGCATAGCAACAGGTTGGAAAAAAACAGGAAAGATTATCAAAGAAGCTGTGGTAGGTGCAGACATTGTAACCTCGATAGATAAAGAAATTCAAGAGGTGGCACATAGTGAGTTGTATAAACAACTTAGATCGCAAAAAGCGAGAAATGGATGTGTTATAGTGATGGATGTTAGAACTGGTTTTGTGAAAGCAATTGTAAACTTATCGAAAGCAGATGATGGAAATTACTATGAATTATATAATCAAGCAATTGGTACAAAAGAAGTACCTGGGTCAACTTTCAAATTAGCATCATTAATGGCTGGTTTAGAGGATGATAAGTTTAAAATTACAGATACTGTTCAAGGTGCTAGTTCGTATACTTTTTTTGGTAAAACACTTACTGAAGCAAAAAAACATAATTATGGTCGAATCTCTATACAACAAGCATTTGAAAAATCTTCTAATGTAATTTCAAAAATTATATATAAGGCTTACAAAGACGAGCCACAAGAGTTTATAAGACATTTAGATGAATTTGGATTAACAGAACCTTTAGGAATTGAACTTGCAGGTGAAGCCGCTCCAATTGTTTCAAGACCAGGCACTAAGCGTTGGTCAAGACTGTCTTTGCCCTGGATGGCTGTAGGGTATGAATTCCAACAAACTCCTTTACAAACTTTAGCCTTTTACAATGCTGTTGCAAATGATGGTAAAATGGTGAAACCTCAATTTGTAAAGGAAATTAGAAGAGGGGCTGAGGTTGTAAAAACTTTTTCTCCAGTAGTTTTAAGACAAAAAATTTGTTCCATTTCTACATTAGAAACCTTACAAAATTGTATGGTTGGAGTAATGAAAAATGGTACGGGTAAAAAATTAACTTCTTCTTACTTTGAAATTGCTGGTAAAACAGGAACAGCTCAAATCATGAATGATAAATCTGCGGGGGAAACTGAACGTGTCTTTTTGGCTTCTTTTGTTGGATATTTTCCAGTAAGAAATCCACTTTATTCATGTATAGTTTCAGTAGAAGCAGTAGGAGAAAATGTATATGGGTCGGTTATGTCCGGAACTGTTTTTTCTGCCATTGCTAATAAGGTATATGCTTCTAGATTGAAATACCATAAAGCGATCAACGAAAAAGGGAAAAGAAAATTTGACCTTCCTTCAACAAAAGACGGTAATCGATATGATCTGAAAAATGTATTAAAAGACTTACACATTCCATATATTCAAAATACGGAAGAAGAATGGGTTGGGACAACGCGTAATAAAAGTTCAATAGAATTCCATAAAAGGCTGATTTCAAGAGGTCTTGTTCCAGATGTTATAGGAATGACGGCAAAAGATGCGGTGTATTTGATTGAAAATTCAGGAATGAACGTGAGGTTAATCGGCGCAGGAAAGATTGTTAAACAATCAGTTAAACCTGGTAGCCAAGTATATAGAGGAGGATTAATAGAACTAACATTGAGGTAATGCATTTAAATGAAATAGTAAATAGATGTAACATCATTTCAATATCAGGACCTATAAATCCAGATATTAAAAGCATTGTTTTTGATTCTAGAAAAGCAGGATTAGGTACTGTTTTTGTTGCAATTAAAGGGACGCAGGTAGATGGTCATCAATATATTAATCAAGTAATTGATAAGGGTTGCCTTTGCTTAGTTGTGGAAGAAGAAGTAAATGTTCCATCGAATGTAACTGTAGTTAAAGTTGAAAACACATCTGAATGTTTGGGGTTTATGGCGTCTGAATTTTATGCTAACCCTTCTTCTCATTTAAAACTTGTTGGAATCACAGGTACGAATGGTAAAACGACAACGGCTACCTTATTACATCAGGTATTTACAGACTTAGGTTATAAAGTTGGTTTACTTTCAACAGTTGTGAATAAAATTGGACAAGAGGAAGTTCCATCTACGCATACAACTCCTGATCCAGTTTCTTTAAATGCTTTATTGTCTGATATGGTTAACCAAGGGTGTGAATTTTGTTTTATGGAAGTAAGTTCTCATTCAGTTGTTCAGCATAGAATTACTGGTTTAAGTTTTACTGGAGGTGTTTTTACTAATATAACTCATGATCACCTTGATTATCATGGTTCATTTAAAGAATACATTAAAGCAAAAAAAGGATTCTTTGATGCTTTACCAATAGGTGCATTTGCATTAACAAATGTGGACGATAAGAATGGTAACATTATGTTACAAAACACATTAGCGCATAAATATGGATACGCATTAAAAACACCAACAGACTTTAAAGCAAAAATTATTGAAAATCAATTTAGTGGATTGGTTTTAAATGTGGATGGTAATGAGTTGTGGACGAAATTGATAGGGGCCTTTAATGCATATAATTTATTAGCGATTTATGGTGTTGGTATTTTATTAGGACAAGATAAAATTGAAATACTTACTGTATTGAGTAATCTTGAATCAGTAGTTGGAAGATTTCAACAAATTAGAAGTACCAGCGGAATCACTGCAATCGTAGATTATGCACATACGCCAGATGCGTTAGAAAATGTCCTTCAAACGATTTCTTCTATCCGAACTAAAAATGAATGTGTACTGACTGTTGTTGGGTGTGGTGGAGATAGAGACAAGGCAAAAAGACCTAAAATGGCTGCTGTTGCATGCGAGTTGAGTGATAAAGTAATCATTACGTCTGACAATCCTCGTTCAGAAGAACCAGAGCAAATTATAAATGAAATGATGGAAGGGGTTGAAGGTCATTTTTTTAATAAAACTATTTCTATTACTGATAGAGAACAGGCTATTAAGACGGCGTGTATTATGGCTCAACCAGGAGATATCATTTTAATCGCAGGAAAAGGTCACGAAAATTACCAAGAAATCAAAGGAATTAAACATCCTTTTGATGATTTAAAAATAGTTACTAATCTTTTTGAAAAACTTGATAAATAATGTTTTACTATTTGTTTTCATATTTAGATAAAATGAATTTTCCTGGAGCAGGATTATTTCACTTTATATCATTTAGAGCAGCATTGGCTTTAATTACTTCATTGGTTATTTCTATTGTTTTTGGTAAACGATTAATTAATCTTTTACGTAAACAACAAATCGGTGAAACAGTTCGTGATTTAGGTTTAGCTGGACAGATTGAAAAGTCAGGTACTCCTACGATGGGTGGTATTATCATTTTGAGTGCGATTTTAATTCCTACACTATTATTCGCAAAATTGCATAACGTGTATGTTATTACGATGTTGATTGCAACGGTATGGTTAGGTTTGATTGGATTTTTAGATGATTACATCAAAGTATTCAAGAAAAATAAAGAGGGTTTAGCTGGTAAGTTCAAAGTTGTAGGTCAAATTGGAGTGGGTTTAATTGTGGGGTGTATTTTATATTTCAATAATGATGTCAAGGTTCATAAGTTAGTACCTAAAAATCATGTTTTAACTCAAGATGAAAGAGTGGTTACTAGTCACCATGCAGCATTCGCAAAGGATAGTAATAATATTTGGATTGAAACGAGAGACATGACCACAACAATTCCTTTTGTTAAAGGAAATGAGTTTAATTACAATTGGTTAGTAAATGATTTTACCAAGTCGTATGGTTGGATTATCTTCATTCCTGTTGTTATTTTTATTGTAATTGCAGTATCAAATGGAGCAAATATCACGGATGGTTTAGATGGTTTAGCAACTGGAACATCAGCAATTATAGGTCTAGCATTAGCTGTATTTGCTTATGTAAGTTCTAATATACGTTTCGCAGATTATCTTGATGTGATGTATATCCCTTACGCTGAGGAACTAGTGATTTTTATAGCCGCTTTTGTTGGTGCATGCATAGGGTTTTTATGGTATAACTCTTTCCCCGCTCAAGTTTTTATGGGTGATACTGGAAGTTTAGCATTAGGTGGTATTATCGCTGTTTTTGCTATTTCAGTAAGAAAGGAATTATTAATTCCCGTTTTATGTGGGGTTTTCTTAATTGAAAATTTATCTGTGATGATTCAAGTTGGATATTTCAAATTCACAAAGAAAAAATTTGGTGAAGGAAGACGTATATTTTTAATGGCTCCTTTACACCACCATTATCAGAAAAAAGGAATTCACGAAGCAAAAATCGTTTCTAGATTTTGGATTGTAGCAGTGTTGTTGGCAGTAATTACAATTGTTACACTAAAAGTAAGATAACATGGAAGGGGCAGGGAAAAGATTGATTGTTTTAGGTGCTGGTGAAAGTGGAGTTGGTACGGCTATCCTTAGTAAAAAACAAGGATGGGATGTATTTGTCTCTGATTTAGGAACTATTTCTGAGGAATATAAATCAGAATTGGTTAAGTACGAAATTCGTTGGGAAGAAGGTAAGCATACGGAAGAAGAAATTTTTAATGCTGATTTAGTAGTGAAATCACCTGGCATTCCTGATAAAGTTAAGACAATACAGCATTTTCATGCAAACAATATTCCTGTGATTTCAGAAATTGAATTTGCAGGTTATTACAATAAAGCAAAAACAGTTTGTATTACCGGGAGTAATGGTAAAACAACTACAACAATGTTAACCTACCACACCTTTAAAAAAGCTGGCTTAAACGTTGGTCTCGCTGGTAATGTAGGAAAAAGTTTTGCTAAACAAGTAGCTGAAGAAGATTTTGATTGGTATATACTTGAATTAAGTTCTTTCCAATTAGATGGAATGTTTACTTTCAAAGCTGACATTTCTATTTTATTAAATATCAGTCCAGATCACTTGGATAGATATGAATATAAAATGGATAACTATGTTCAATCTAAGTTTAGAATTATTCAAAATCAATCTGAAAATGAATACTTTATTTATAACGCTGATGATGAATTAGTTGTTAATGAAATAGAAAAACGAAGTTTGGCTATAAATATGCTGCCATTCTCTCTAAAAAAAGTCCTTGAAAAAGGTGCATATTTAAATGAAAATCAATTAATAATAAACATAAAAGATCCGTTAGTTATGTCAATTCATGATTTAGCCCTTAAGGGTAAACACAATGCCCAAAATTCTCTTGCGTCTGGTATCGCTTCGAGATTAGTTGAAATCCGTAAGGAAGTAGTTAGAGATAGTTTCTCTGATTTCGTAAACGTTGAACATCGTTTAGAGTTTGTAGCGAAGGTACATGGAATCACGTTCATCAATGATTCTAAAGCTACTAACGTTAACTCTACTTGGTTTGCTCTTGAAAGTATGGACGCTCCAACTGTTTGGATAGTTGGTGGTGTTGATAAAGGAAACGATTATTCTGAATTACTTGATTTAGTAAAAGAAAAAGTAAAAGCAATCATTTGTTTAGGTAATGAAAATAAAAAAATCATTGACACTTTCACAGGTGTCGTAGAAACGATTGTTGAAGCTGGTTCTGCAATGGAGGCTGTGAGTTTAGGCTATCGTTTGGCTAAAAAAGACGAAACTGTATTGTTATCTCCAGCTTGTGCAAGTTTTGATTTATTCGAAAACTACGAGGATAGAGGAGATCAATTTAAAGCGTGTGTTAGAGCATTATAATATTTAACAAGATTGAATAAGTATCTTCAATATCTCAAAGGGGATAAGGTTATTTGGATTATAACCTTAATTTTATTAGGCTTCTCACTAGTGAGTGTGTATAGCTTTGTTCCCATATTGGTTAAGATTGAAGGGGGAACTCCTTTTAAATACTTATTTAAGCATCTAGTATATGTTTTGATCGGCTTATTTGCCATGTTTTTGGTTCATAAAAAAGACCCTTCATTATTTTCTAAGTTTGCTAGGTTACTTTTTATAGCTTCTATTTTAATGCTTGTTTTTACATTTTTCTTTGGAAAACAAGTAAATGGAGCTGGACGATGGATTAAAATTCCATTTGTAGGTTTAACTTTTCAATCTTCCGACTTTGCTAAACTCGGACTGATGATATACTTATCAAGACTTTTAGTAAAGAGAAAAGAAAAATTTAATTCTTGGAAACAAGGAGCAATTCCGGTTTTTTGGCCGATAATTTTAGTCTCTGGTTTGATTTTCAAAGATAACTTTTCAACGGCAGCACTATTATTTGGAATTTGTATTCTGTTATTATTTGTTGCAAGATTTCCATTTTCAAAAATGCTTATTGTAATGGGTGGAGGAGTCGGTTTGGCAGCTTTGGTGGTTACAATTCATCTTTCACTACCAAATTTAAATTTATTACCTCGATATGAAACATGGAAGAACCGTATTACTAATAAGATGGAAGAAGGAAGTGGCGAAGTTGATTTAGTGGCTAACATGCAATCCATAAATGCTAAGCTTGCAATCTATGAAGGTGGTGTATTTGGAAAAGGAGTAGGTGATGGTAAAATGAAAGAAGTACTTCCTGAAGCCTATGCGGATTTTTATTATTCTAGTTTTGTTGAAGAGTTTGGATCTAGCTTTGCAATATTTCTAGTTTTTACTTATTCTATTTTGTTTTTTAGGATTATTCGCATTGGACTTCGTTCTGAAAAGTTATTTGAGACATATGTTTGTATAGGCATTGGAATCTTATTGATAACCCAAGCAGTTGTAAATATGATGGTTTGTACGGGTATTTTCCCTGTTACGGGTCAAAATATGCCTTTGCTAGCAATGGGGGGGTCTGCATTAATCATGACTTGTATAGCATTAGGAATTGTTCAGAGTATAGCGTATCGTTTGCAGAAACATGCTGCTGCATTAGATGAAGGAAATTAATTATGCAAAAGAATTTAAATAGAGTAGTCATTTCGGGCGGAGGAACAGGAGGACATATCTTTCCTGCCATTGCGATTGCAAATGAAATTAAAAATAAATACCCTGATGCTGAAATACTTTTCGTTGGAGCAAAAGGAAAAATGGAAATGGAAAAAGTGCCTCAGGCTGGATATAAAATTGTAGGGTTGCCAATCACTGGTTTTCAACGTAGATTGGCTTTTTCAAATTTTATCTTACCATTCAAGTTACTTTACAGTTTAATTAAAGCATATTTGCTTTTAAAAAGCTTTAAACCAGAGGTTGTTATAGGTGTTGGAGGGTATGCTAGTGGTCCAATATTAAGAATAGCTTCTTTTGCTTCAATTCCAACAATGGTACAAGAACAAAATTCCTTCCCAGGAAAGACAAATCGTATTTTATCTAAAGTGGTAAAAAAGATATGTGTTGCGTATGATGGTTTAGAGAAGTTTTTCCCAAAAGAAAAAATGGTTTTTACAGGTAATCCAGTTAGAAATGAAATGGTTTCAATCAATGGAAAAAGGGAAGAAGCAATTTCTTTTTTTGGTTTAGATTCAAATAAAAAAACAATTCTTGTAATAGGAGGAAGTTTAGGAGCTAGAACATTGAATGAAAGTATAGAGAATGCTAAAACATTAGTGCTAGAAAACCAAGTGCAAGTGTTATGGCAATGTGGTAAATTTTATTATCCACAATACAAAGAAAAAGTAGAAGAATTTAAAAAAGCTGGAATTCATTTAAACGAGTTTATTTTCAAAATGGATTTAGCTTACGCCTGTGCGGATGTAATTATCTCACGTGCAGGAGCCATTTCTGTCTCTGAATTAACGTTGATCGGTAAACCTGTAATTTTGGTTCCATCACCTAATGTATCAGATGATCATCAAACTAAAAATGCATTGGCTTTAGTAAATAAATCAGCTGCATTATTAGTGAAAGATTCTGAAGCCAAAAATAGTTTGTTTAAAGAAGCAATTGACTTGTTGCAAAGTCAAGATAAAGCATCACAATTAGCATCAAATTGTTTGAGCTTGGGTATTCCAAATGCTGCCGAAAGAATTGTGAATGAAATAGAAAACATTATTTAAAATGAATATTAATTTGTCATCCTATAAATCGATTTATTTCCTCGGAATTGGAGGAATAGGTATGTCTGCACTTGCTAGGTATTTCAAGAGTAAAGGCTTCGAGGTAAATGGATATGACAAAACACAAACTCCATTAACTGATAATTTGGTCAAAGAAGGGATTGGAGTTCATTTTGAGGATTTAGGTGAAAGTGTAAAGGAATTAGTGGGAGAATTAAGTGAAACACTTGTTGTGCTTACACCTGCTATTCCGAAAGATATGCAAGAATGGAATTGGCTTAAAGAAGCAGGTTATACCATTTTGAAACGTTCTGAAGTTTTAGGAGTAATCACACAAAATTCTAAAGGATTGTGTGTAGCTGGAACACATGGAAAAACAACCACAAGTACTTTATTAGCACATATTTTAACACATACTGGTCACGAATGTAATGCTTTTTTAGGTGGGATTTCAAGTAATTATAATACAAATTATCTGCCTTCGTTAACTTCTGATTATACTGTAATTGAAGCTGATGAATTTGACCGTTCTTTTTTAAGACTTTCTCCTTTTGCATCTGTAATTACTTCAAATGATCCAGATCATTTAGACATCTATGGTAATGAGGCAAATTTTCTGGAAGGATTTCAACAATATGCCAATTTGATTGATAAAGAAGGGGTGTTGGTTTTGAAAAAAGGGTTGAAATTGACATCAAATGCAATGATCAAAACGTATGCTATTGATGATGAGGCAGATTTTTCGGGCTCTAATTTGAGATTTGAAAATGGCTATCAAGTTTTTAATGTTACTTTCAAGGGTCAAGTTTGGGATAATGTACTTCTTGGGTTGCCAGGAATTCATAATGCTGAAAATGCTTTAGCATGTGTCGCTATGTGTGATTTCTTAGGTTTAACAGAATCTGAAATCAGAAAGGGTTTAAAATCTTTTACAGGCGTTAAAAGACGTTTTGAGTATCATGTTAGAGATAATGAGTTAGTTTACATTGATGATTATGCTCATCACCCTACTGAAATTCATTCTCTCATTTCATCTGTAAGATTGTTATATCCGAATCATAAAATTACCGCTGTTTTCCAACCTCATCTGTTTTCTAGAACAAATGATTTCATGGAAGAATTCGCAATCGAATTAAGCAAAGTTGATGAGCTTTTAATTATGCCTATTTATCCCGCAAGAGAATTACCAATCGAGGGAGTGACTTCTGATGTTTTGAGAAAAAAAATATCGAAGATTAAAGTTTCTTTATTAAATCATAACCAAGTTTTGGAAAGATTAAAAAATGAAACGAAAGGTGTGTTTCTTACAGTTGGTGCAGGTGATATTGATCGTTTAATTCAACCATTAAAACAACAATTTTTAGCCAATATAGGATGAAGAAATGGATGAAAATATCAATAGCTATTTTGGTTGTTACTCTAGTTAGTGCAATATTATATTTCGCTAATGAATATCAAAATAAGTCGTTACTACAAAATCCTGAAATTAATATACTGGTAAAGGGTGAGAATGCATTTTTAACTAAAAAAGAATTATTTCAGAGATTAACTCGTAAAGGATTAATTTATTCAGGTCAAAAAGTGGAAGATCTGGAAATAAATAAAATTGAGTGTTTTATAGAGAAAATGACCGAAGTTTTGGAGGCTCGTGTGTACAGAGGCCTAGGCAAATCTTGGAATATTGATGTGGAAATAAGAAGGCCTATTGCCCGTATTTTCAATAAAAGTGGTCAAAGTTTTTATTTAGATGAGTTAGGACATACAATTTCCCCCTCTTATTTATACACTGCACGAGTTGTGGTAGTTACGGGAGATATTATAGATAAAAAATCCGCAATGACGGTTAGTAAATTAAACGCCAATCCTAAGTACATTCCAAATTATGAATTGGACGATATTTTTAGACTTTCACATTACATTGTTAATAACAATTTTTTTAATCATCAGATAGGTCAAATTCACTTGGAAAGACCTGGAAAATATATACTTATACCTAGAGTTGGGGGGCAAAAAATAATTTTTGGAAGTGCTTATTCAGATGAGGAAGTTAAACTAAAATTTCGTAAATTAGCAGACTTTTACAAGGAAGGTTTGCCATACGAAGGTTGGAATGCATACAATTGTATCAATCTATCCTTTGAAAATCAAGTTGTTTGTAGTAAAACGGAAGAAGAAAAATTATGAGTCAAATTGTTGTTGGATTAGATATTGGAACTACGAAAATTGCATGTTTTGTAGGTAAAATGAACGACCATGGTAAAATTGAAATTTTATCCATGGGAAAAAGTGATTCTCTTGGAGTTTCTAGAGGAGTTGTGGCCAATATCGATAAAACGGTTGATTCAATCAGACTAGCTGTAGAAGAGGCACAATCTAGAGTTGAAGGTGACTTGGTTATTCGTGTTGTTTATGTTGGTATTGCTGGACAGCATATTAAAAGTTATCAACATAGAGGAATGTTGACTAGAACAAACACTGAATTAGAAATTTCTCAAAAAGATATTGATAATTTAATTGAGGATATGCATCGCTTGGCTATGGAGCCAGGTGAAGAAATTATTCATGTACTTCCTCAAGAATATATTGTCGATAGTGAACAAGGGATTAAAGATCCAATTGGTATGTATGGTGTTCGTTTAGAAGCAAATTTCCATACAATTACGGGGCATGTTTCTGCAGGTAAGAATATTTACAGATGTGTTGAAAGAGCTGGTTTAAAAGTCGCTGATACTATACTTGAGCCTTTGGCATCTGCTGATGCGGTGCTTTCTGAAGATGAAAAAGATATGGGTATTGTGTTGGTTGATATAGGTGGTGGTACTACGGATATCGCTATATTCCATGAAGGTATAATTAGACACACTGCTGTAATTCCTTTTGGCGGAAATGTAATCACTGATGATATCAAAGAAGGTTGTTCTATCATGAAGCGTCATGCTGAGACATTGAAGGTAAAATATGGTTCAGCTTTAGCAAGTGAAACAATGGATAATGAAGTGGTTTGTATACCAGGTATTCGTGGAAAAGAACCAAAAGAAATTTCATTAAAAAACCTTGCAAGTATTATACAAGCTAGAATGGAAGAAATCATTGATCATGTTCACTATGAAATCAAAAACTCTGGTTACGATAAAAAATTAATAGGTGGAATTGTAGTTACTGGTGGGGGTGCTCAATTGAAGCATTTGACTCAGTTGTTTGAATACATGACTGGTATGGATACTCGTATTGGTTATCCTACAGAACATTTGTCAAGTGCAAATACTATTGACAATTTAACAAGCCCAATGTATTCAACAGGAATTGGTTTGGTGATGAAAGGGTTTGAGGAAGTGAAAAGAAAAAATAGATCTTTATCTTCATCAACAGAACAAGGTAAAACTGAAGAAAAGTCAACCAAAAAAGAGAAAAAAGTAAACCAAGGCACTGAAGGTGCTAAGAGAGGAAGTTTCTTTCAAACTATTTTGAAAAGAGCGGAAGACTTTTTAAAAGAAGAAGAATAATAATAATTGACACATTCAAAATAGAAAAAAGACATGAGCGGTTCAAAAGATTTAGGAATGGAATTCGATTTACCAAAAAACATTTCATCAATTATTAAAGTGATTGGTGTTGGTGGCGGTGGAAGTAACGCTGTTAACCACATGTTTAACTTAGGAATCAAAGGTGTAGATTTTGTAGTCTGTAACACGGATAAACAAGCTTTAGATGTTTCTGCTGTACCATTTAAAATTCAGTTAGGTACTTCTTTGACTGAAGGAAATGGAGCTGGAGCAATCCCTGAGGTTGGTAGAAATGCAGCAATTGAAAATATTGATGAAATTACAGATTTACTAGGGAAACAAACTAAAATGGTGTTTGTTACTGCTGGGATGGGTGGTGGTACTGGTACTGGTGCTGCACCAGTTATTGCTGGTATTGCTCGCGAATTAGGAATTCTAACAGTAGGAATTGTTACAGTTCCTTTCGGATTTGAAGGTCGTAAAAGAAGACAACAAGCTGAAGAAGGGCTTGAAGAAATGAGAAAAAATGTTGATACCTTGTTGGTTATCAATAATGAAAAGTTGCGTGAAATGACGGGTAATCTTACGATTAACAACGCTTTCTCAAAGGCAGATGACGTGTTAACTGTTGCAGCTAAGGGAATTGCTGAATTAATCTCAGTAACTGGTTCTGTAAACGTTGATTTCAATGACGTGTACACTGTAATGAAAGATTCTGGAGTTGCAATCATGGGATCTGCTGCTGTAGACGGTGAAGAAAGAGCTCTTAGATGTGTGCAAGAGGCAATGAATTCACCTTTATTAAATGATAACAATATCTTTGGTGCTAAATACGTGCTTTTAAACATTACATACGGTGATAAAGAAGTATTGATGGACGAAATTTCTCAAATTACTGATTACATTCAAGACGAAGCAGGCTCTACTGCTGATGTGATTTGGGGACATGGTTACGATCCATCTTTAGGAGATAAGTTATGTGTTACATTAATTGCTACGGGTTTTAAGACCTCTCCTTTAACTGGTGTTGATAAAGCTCCTGAAAAAGTGGTTTTACCTCTTGAACCTGAAGCGAAGAAAGAAATTACACAACCATTACAAAACCCTACTGAACAAAATCAGGTTCAAAACCCTGTAAACAACAATGTTGTTGAACCGTATATAAAATCGGAACAAACTGTTGCAAATCAGTCAACAGCTAATTTTACTCAACCTGAGGTTAAACAAGTGGTAGTGGAGCCGAAAACAGTTGAATCAATTCAAGAAGTTAATAATCCTGAATTAATTTGGGAGATTGATACTAACGCAACACAAGTTCAGCCTGAGATTAAGCCTGTTGGAGAACCTGAAAAAATTGTTCATCAATTAGAATCTGATGATGTTTATAACTTGGAGCAAGCAACTTCTAGAACAGCAAAAGTTGCGCCTTCTCAAGATGAGCAAATCAGATTGAATGCAGAACGCATGCAAAGAATTCAAGAGTATACTCAAAAATTGAAAAAAGCGGATGGTTTGTCTGAATTGGAAAAAGAACCTGCATATATCAGAAGAAATATTCATCTTGACCAATCTAAACCAAGTTTAGAAAACAATAATTCTCGTTTTGGTGTATCTGGAAACGGTGATAATAATTTGAGAAGTAACAATTCATTTCTTCACGATAACGTAGATTAATTATGAGTTTTGCAGAACAAATAAATGCTGATATCAAAGCAGCAATGCTTGCAAAAGAAAAAGAAAAGTTAGCAGCTTTAAGAGATATTAAGTCTAAATTATTGCTTGAAGCAACTTCTGGTTCTGGAGCAGAGATTTCTGATGAAGCTGGGATTAAAATTGTAATGAAATTGCACAAACAACGCATGGAAACTTACAATTTATATAAAGAACAGAACAGAGAGGATTTGGCTCAAGAAGAATTATTTCAAGCTCAAGTTTTAGAGTCTTATTTACCTAAAATGATGTCGGAAGATGAAGTTCGTCAAGAAGTATTGGCAACAATCGCTTCTACAGGTGCTAAGTCTCCTCAAGAAATTGGAAAAATTATGGGTGTGCTTTCAGGTAAGTTAGCCGGTAAAGCGGATGGTAAAGTAATTTCTGCAATCGCAAAAGAAGAGTTAGGAAAGTTATAATTTCTTTTTTAAAATATTGAAAGGGACTTTGGAAACATGGTCCCTTTTTTAATTTCATATTATTCTCACCTCACTAATAACTAGTCACCAATCACGAGTCACCACTCTTTATCAACATACAAAAACATTTACATGTAAAATTTGTTAATCTATAAGTGAAGAAAAATTTTTAAATAGTTTTCTCTTTCGTAAATTTGTAATAATTAATAAACAGATAATGGTGAACACAACTGAAAAATTATCTTTCAAAGTTAAAGACATTACTTTAGCTGATTGGGGAAGAAAAGAAATCAAATTAGCAGAAGCTGAAATGCCAGGTTTAATGGCTTTACGTGAAGAATATGGTGCAACTAAACCTTTAGCAGGTGCTAGAATCGCTGGTTGTCTTCATATGACAATTCAAACTGCTGTTTTAATCGAAACATTGGTTGAGTTAGGAGCTCAAGTTTCTTGGTCTTCTTGTAACATTTTTTCGACTCAAGATCATGCTGCTGCTGCAATTGCTGCTGCTGGTATTCCTGTTTTTGCATGGAAAGGAATGAACGAAGAAGAGTTTGACTGGTGTATCGAGCAGACGTTATTCGCATTCGAAGACGGTAAACCATTAAACATGATTTTGGATGATGGAGGTGATTTAACTAACATGGTGTTCGATCGTTACCCTGAGTTAGCTAGAGAAATCAAAGGTTTATCTGAAGAAACAACTACAGGTGTACACAGATTACACGAAAGAGTGAAAAAAGGTACTTTATTAGTTCCTGCTATCAACATTAATGACTCTGTTACTAAATCTAAATTTGATAACAAATACGGTTGTAAAGAATCTTTAGTTGACTCAATTCGTCGTGCAACTGACGTTATGATGGCTGGTAAAGTAGCTGTTGTTTGTGGTTACGGTGATGTTGGTAAAGGTTCAGCTGCTTCGTTGAAAGGTGCTGGTGCAAGAGTTATCGTTACTGAAATCGATCCAATCTGTGCTTTACAAGCTGCTATGGACGGATTTGAAGTTAAAAAATTGAGCAATGTAATTCATTTAGGTGATATTATCGTTACTACTACTGGTAACAAAGACATCATCGTTGGTGAGCATTTCTTAAAAATGAAAGACAAAGCGATTGTTTGTAACATTGGACATTTTGATAACGAAATCAATGTTGCTTGGTTAAACCAAAATTACGGACATACTAAAGACGAAATCAAACCACAAGTTGATAAATATACAATCGAAGGTAAAGACATCATTTTATTAGCTGAAGGGCGTTTAGTAAACTTAGGTTGTGCTACAGGTCATCCATCTTTCGTAATGTCTAACTCTTTCACAAACCAAACATTAGCTCAATTAGAGTTATGGTTACATGCTGATAAATATGAAAACCAAGTGTACGTTTTACCTAAGCATTTAGATGAAAAAGTAGCTCGTTTACATTTAGCTAAAATTGGTGTTGAATTGGATGTTTTAACTCAAGATCAAGCTGATTATATCGGTGTAACTGTTGAAGGACCGTACAAATCTGACGAATACAGATATTAATTTTCGACTTTTCAATTACATGAACCGGCTCTAGGGCCGGTTTTTTTTGTTGAATAAATAATTCATTTTTAAAAAAGAAAAGAGGTTGCATTTGCAACCTCTTTTTATATATAAACATCGCATCTATCCTATCAAGTAGGGAAGAGTTGATGGAAAGGAGTAAGTTGCCTTACTCCTGTAAATTACATCATTCCGCCCATTCCTCCTGGCATTCCTCCACCCATTGGCGGTAAGTTTTCTTCTGGTTGGTCAGTAATAACACATTCAGTAGTTAACAACATAGCAGCAATTGAAGCAGCATTCTCAATTGCGATACGAGTAACTTTAGTAGGGTCAATTACTCCAGCAGCATATAAATCTTGGAAAATTTCAGTTCGAGCGTTGTAACCGAAGTCATCTTTTCCTTCGCGTACTTTTTGTACGATTACTGCACCTTCACCTCCAGCGTTTGCAACGATTTGACGTAAAGGCTCTTCAATAGCTCTTTTAACGATGGCAATACCTGTAGTTTCATCTTCGTTTTCTCCTTTAAGCGTTTCTAAAGACTCACTCGCACGAATCAATGCTACACCTCCACCAGGCACAATTCCTTCTTCTACAGCAGCTCTTGTTGCAGCTAAAGCATCGTCAACTCGGTCTTTTTTCTCTTTCATTTCAACTTCAGTTGCAGCTCCTACATATAACACAGCTACACCTCCAGCTAATTTCGCTAAACGCTCTTGTAATTTTTCTCTATCGTAGTCAGAAGTGGTAGATTCGATTTGTGCTTTGATTTGAGTAACGCGCGCACTTATATCTTCTTTATTACCAGCGCCATTTACGATAGTTGTATTGTCTTTATCGATTTCGATTTTCTCAGCAGTACCTAACATATCTAAAGTCGCTCCTTCTAAAGTTAAGCCTTTCTCTTCAGAAATCACTTGTCCTCCAGTTAAAACAGCGATATCCTCCAACATTGCTTTTCTTCTATCACCAAATCCTGGTGCTTTAACAGCAGCAATTTTCAAAGATGCACGAATTCTGTTTACAACCAAAGTCGCTAATGCTTCTCCGTCTAAATCTTCAGCAATAATTAATAATGACTTGCCTGATTGAACTACTGGTTCCAATACTGGAAGTAATTCTTTCATATTAGAAATCTTTTTATCGTAGATTAAAATATATGGATTATCCATCTCTACGATCATTTTCTCAGCATTGGTAACAAAGTAAGGAGATAAATATCCTCTGTCAAATTGCATACCTTCCACTGTTTTAACTTCTGTTTCCGTTCCTTTTGCCTCTTCAACAGTGATAACACCATCATTACCTACAACTTTCATTGCTTCAGCGATTAATGCACCAATAGTTTCATCATTATTAGCTGAAATAGTGGCAATTTGTTTAATTTTATCATTGTCAGATCCTACTTCTTTAGAGAAACTTTTAAGTGATTTTACAACAGAACTAACTGCTTTATCAATTCCTCTTTTTAAATCCATTGGATTTGCACCAGAAGCAACACTTTTCATTCCTGAACTTATGATAGCTTGTGCTAAAACAGTAGCTGTAGTTGTTCCATCACCAGCAATATCAGCTGTTTTTGACGCAACTTCTTTTACCATTTGTGCTCCCATATTTTCAACAGGATCTGCTAAATCGATTTCTTTAGCAACCGTAACACCATCTTTTGTAATGTGAGGTGCACCAAATTTTTTACCGATTACAACATTTCTACCTTTAGGTCCTAATGTTACTTTTACTGCATTTGCTAGAGTGTCAACTCCTTTTTTTAATTTTTCTCTCGCTTCTACTTCGAAATGAATATCTTTTGCCATTTTTCTATTTTTTTAAAATTAACCTTCAATTACCCCATAAATATCAGCTTCTTTCATAATCAAAAATGATTTTCCATCAATTTTGATTTCAGTCCCTGAATATTGACCATACATAACTAAATTGCCAGTTTTTACAGTCATAGGTTCATCTTTTTTTCCTGTTCCTACGGCAATAACTGTTCCTTTCAATGGTTTTTCTTTTGCTGAATCTGGAATAATGATTCCGCTAATTGTTTTCTCTTCTGCTGCAGCCGGCTCAATTAAAACGCGGTCAGCTAAGGGTTTAAATGCTATAGACATAGATATTAAATTTTAAAAATTCAGTTTGTTATATGCTAAAAATATGCCAAGGAATTTTTAAGACATTTTTTCAGTTGAAAATTGAATAAAAGTTAAAAAAAATGCCAGTATGTGACATACTGGCATTTTCTTTAAAAGTAGTTTTATTTATTGGGTACCTCCTTGTTGAGTTTGTTCAGTCGGTTGTTGAACTTGTACTTTTTCAGGGGTAGATTTGATTGTTAAAATCACACTGATTACTACAATTACTATTGCTAATCCCCATGTAGTTTTATCAATAATATCATTTGTTTTTTGAACACCACCAATTTGGGTTGCCGCACCAAAATCAGTTGACAAACCTCCTCCTTTTGGGTTTTGAATAAATACAACAATAATCAATAAGATACTTGCTACAATAATTAAGAAAGTTAATAAACCTACCATTTTATTTTGAATTTAATTTTTCGTTTAAAACTTTAATTTTTTTTACAAAGAAAGTCTTTTTTTCTGGAATTGTCAAACTTAATTGTTCATAAGCTGAAATTGCTTTTGAAAAATTACCTTGCATCTCTAAAATTTTTGCTAATGTTTCGGTGTAAACTAGTTTTTCATCGTCTACACTTTTAATTGCTTGTTTACTTGGACTATAAAATTCTTTTTTTGGTCTGGAGATTGTTGGGTTTGTAGAAATAATTGTATCAATAATTTGGTTTTTATCTTGTTTAATTTCTTTTTTACCTGATTTCAACCAATTTGTAAAACTTTTTTGTGATTGCACTTGAATTGATTTTTCAATTAAAGCTTGATTATTTAAAGTAGTAAATGACTCCTCTATATCGTGTTTTTCATCATCTATTTGAAATTGAATAGTAGGTTCGAAATCTTTTGAAAAGATTGATGATAATGCCTCTGCCGCAATTTGAGTGTTTAGATTTTCGGTGTCTATATCATTATCATTTTTTAAATTTATTTGGTCATTAGTAGAAACTTTTTATTTAGTAATATCTGGCTCTTCTTGAATTGTTTTTTCCTCAATTGTTTCTAGATTTTCGCTTGGTTTTTCAATTATTATGTCTTCTTTGTTTTTTATAGATGTCTTTTCGTTTAGTAGTTCAATCATTTTATGCCTATCTCTTATCTTATAAGCTACTTTACTTAATTCTTCTTCAAATGAGATGGGATCATATTTTTTAACTAATTGTAAATATATTAATTGAAATATCTCAGAAAATGGGTACTTTTTTTTCAAATCAGAAAATAATAATAAGTCATCTTGTACTAAAAGATGGATATTATTAATTTTTTCGTTTATTGTCTGTTGAAACATATTACCAATTAGATAAAATCTTATTTATAACGTCTTGTACGATTTGCTGTGAAATTTGTTCGTTCAGTTCATTTTCAACAACTGAAAAATTATTGTCAGTAGGGTAATCTGCAAATCGTGTGCTGCTCAAAGTCATCTCTTGTTCCTTTGGACTCATTATTGTAATTTTCATATTACAAGTAACAGTTAATCTATTTTTTGAAACATTATCTCCTGCTTGAATTGCTATAGGCGAAATAGTATAATTTGTAATTATACCTTCCAAGCGTACTTCACCTGAATTAGGAGAATTGGAAAGTTTTAAACGTGTATTATTTTGAATTCCGTCTCTTATTTTATCGGATAGAAATCCAGAGAAGTTGATGGGAGAGTTAGGGGCATTATTTTCTAAATTTGATAATGAAAATTGTTTCCATTCAGGTGGGATCGAGCCCGTGTCATTGAATGAAACGCTGGTTGGCCAACAGCTTGTCAACATTAAAAATATTCCTATTGAAATAACATACTTCATGCTTGAATATTATATTCTTTTATTTTTCTGTACAACGTTCGTTCTGATATCCCTAATTCCTCAGCTGCATTCCTTCGTTTTCCTCTATGTTTTTCTAACGCTTTTTTTATCAAGTCTTTTTCACGGTCCTCTAAAGATAATGATTCCTCTACCTCAATATGATCATGAAAATCTTGAACAGGTTCTATTGTCGTATTTCCTAATACAGTAGGTGAGCTTGTTATATCTGTGTTGTATTGTAATAAATGATTTGTGTCTTTAACAGGAATAATATCATTGTACAATCTACTTATCACTTCTTCTTGATCCTTATTTAAATGAAAGTTCGAACCTTGTTGATTTATTATTTCATGTAGTAATTTTTTCAAATCATTTAAATCACTTTTCATGTCAAACAAAAACTTGTACATCAAATCTCTTTCTGAAATGGATTCTTCTGATTTTACTACTGTAGGAAAAATACTTTCATCCTGTATTGGTAAATAAGGTTGAAGTGTAAAGCTATCAATTTCTCTTTTATTTTCTATTACTGAAATTTGTTCAACTAAATTTTTTAATTGACGTATATTACCAGACCAACGATAGTTTTCAATAAGTTGTACAGCATCTTCTGTTAGGCGAATAGCTGGCATTCTATATTTTTCAGCAAAATCATTAGCAAATTTTCTGAATAACAAATGGATATCTTCTTGGCGTTGTCTTAGTGGTGGTAAAGAAATCGGAACTGTACTTAAACGGTATAATAAATCCTCTCTAAATTTTCCAGATGCAATTGCTTTTTGCATGTTTTCATTTGTCGCAGCGACAACTCTAACATTTGTTTTAATAACTTTTGAAGATCCTACACGTATAAATTCTCCGGTTTCGAGTACACGTAACAAACGGACTTGTGTTTGCATCGGTAATTCAGCTACTTCGTCTAAAAACAAAGTTCCGCCATCTGCTACCTCAAAATACCCTTGTCTGCTGCCACTTGCTCCGGTAAAAGCTCCTTTTTCATGTCCAAATAATTCACTATCTATAGTTCCTTCAGGTATAGCTCCACAGTTCACTGCAATGTATTCTCCGTGTTTCCTTGAACTTAGTTGATGGATTACTTGTGGAATAATCTCTTTACCTGTACCACTTTCTCCAGTAACAAGAATCGAAATATCCGTTGGAGCAACTTGTGCTGCAATTTCTAACGCTCTATTTAACATCGGTGAATTCCCGATGATTCCAAATCGTTGTTTTATTTGTTGTAAATTCATGATAGTATAGCTTCTCCAAGCAAAGTTGCTGAAGTACAATCTGTGATTTTAACTTTTACGTAATTACCTATTTGAATATCTGTTTTAGGGAAAACAACTTTCACATTTCCAGAATTTCTTCCCATTTGATCTTGATCTGATCTTCTTGATAATCCTTCTATTAATACCTCTTGAACGGTTCCGATTAATTTTTTATGTGCTTTTAAAGAGTGTTCTTGTTGTAAATTAATGATTTCTGTTAATCGTTCTCTTTTTACTTCTTCTGGAATATCATCTTTGAATTTTCTTTCTGCAAGTGTTTTCGGTCTTTCTGAGTACATGTACATATAGGCGAAATCATATTCAACTGATTTCATCAAAGAAATAGTATCCTTGTGTTCTTCCTCTGTTTCACCACAAAATCCTACGATAATATCAGTTGTAATAGCACAACCAGGCAAAATACGTTTGATCGCATCTATTCTATCTAAATACCATTCTCTTGTATATCCTCTGTTCATTCTATATAACATGTCGTTATTTCCAGATTGAACTGGTAAGTGAATCTGTTTTGCAATATTTGGATATTTCGCCATAATATGTAAAACGTCATCTGTCATATCTTTTGGATGTGAGGTAGAAAAACGAATGCGTAATAACGGATTTATTAACGCAACCATTTCTAATAACTGAGCAAAGTTAGTAGTTGGTTTTGTTTCATCTTTTATTTCACCTTTGCTTGACATATTCCAACGATAACTATCTACGTTTTGTCCCAGTAATGTAACTTCTCTATATCCTCTTTCAAATAAATCTGTACATTCATCAACTATAGTTTGTGGATCTCTTGAACGCTCTCTACCGCGTGTAAATGGTACAACACAAAAAGAACACATATTGTCACAACCACGTGTAATACTCACAAAAGCGTTAACTCCTGATTCGTCTAATCGAATCGGACTTATATCTGCATAAGTTTCTTCACGAGATAATAATACATTAACTGCTTTTTGACCGCTCTCAACTTCGGTGATTAAATTTGGTAAATCACGGTACGCATCTGGGCCTGCAACAATATCAACTAATTTTTCTTCTTCTAATAAATTTTGTTTTAATCGTTCCGCCATACAACCAAGTACTCCTACGATTAATCCCGGTTGTTTTTTCTTTCGTGTTTTAAAATCGCTTAATCGAACACGTACTTTTTGTTCAGCGTTTTCACGAATGGAACAAGTGTTTAATAAAATAACATCTGCTTCAGATTCATCACGAGTTGTTGTAAAGCCTTCTTTGGATAAGATTGATGCTACAACTTCACTATCAGAAAAATTCATGGCGCAACCATAACTCTCAAGATACAATTTTTTACCATTATTGTTCTCTCCATGAACCATTGTGGCTTCACCTTGTTTTGTTTCGTCTATCACCTTATTATTTCCTAAATCTAAATGGTTCATTCTTTATTTTTTTAAGTGTCAAAAGTAACATATTTTCAATCTATGTCAAAATGTCAGGGGTATATCTTTTTAAATAATTAACATTTTAAAGAGCATATTTTATTATTTACTTTTTGGCCTTTTTCAAATAGGAGTTTGTTTTTTGAATTTAATTAAACTTAATTTGCACCACACTAATTCAACTAGAAAGTATAAAATGGCTAAAAATTTAGTAATTGTTGAGTCTCCTGCTAAAGCAAAAACGATAGAAGGGTATTTAGGGAAAGATTTTATTGTGAAATCAAGTTTTGGACATGTTAGAGATTTAGCATCAAAGGGGTTAGCAATTGATTTAGAGAATGATTTTAAACCAGCTTACGAAGTCTCAGCAGATAAGAAAGCAATCGTTTCTGAATTGAAAAAACTAGCAAAAGAATCGGAGGTTGTATGGCTTGCTACCGATGAGGACCGTGAGGGGGAAGCTATATCTTGGCATTTATATGAGACTTTGGCCTTACAAAAAAAGGAAACGAAAAGAATTACGTTTAATGAAATAACAAAGCCGGCAATTTTAAAGGCTATTGAAAATCCAAGAACGATTGATACAGATTTAGTGAACGCACAACAAGCAAGAAGAGTACTCGATAGATTGGTTGGATTTGAACTTTCACCAGTATTATGGAAAAAAGTCAGACCAAGTTTATCTGCGGGGAGGGTTCAATCGGTTGCAGTAAGATTAATAGTTGAGAGAGAAAAAGAAATTAATAAGTTTAATTCTGAGTCTTATTTCAAAGTCCAAGCAAATTTCTTGAAGTCTAAAGATAAAATCAAAGCGGAAGTTGTTAAACATTTTGGTACAGTTGAAGAAACTAATGAGTTTTTAGAAAAATGTACTTCGGCCGATTTTCAAGTTCTGGATGTACAAACTAAACCAGCACAAAAATCACCAGCAGCACCTTTTACTACTTCAACCTTACAACAAGAGGCAAGTTTGAAATTAGGTTTTTCTGTTTCTAGAACTATGTCTGTAGCTCAGAAGTTGTATGAATCAGGTAAAATCACATACATGAGAACAGATTCCGTGAATTTTTCTCAAGCTGCTATAGATGCTTCAAAAAATGAAATCACTAAAAATTGGGGTGCCGAATATTCCAATCCTACAAGATATAAAACTAAAAGTGCAGGAGCTCAAGAAGCACACGAAGCCATTCGTCCCACTGATTTTTCTTTACATTATATTAATGGTGAATCTGATGAGGTAAAGCTATATGACCTTATTTGGAAGCGATCGATTGCTTCTCAAATGAGCCATGCGAAATTGGAGAGAACAACTATTAAAATCGGGAATGAAACTCTTCCAGAAATTTTTCAAGCTAAAGGCGAAGTAATTAAGTTTGATGGATTCTTAAAAGTGTATCTTGCTGCTAAATTAGAAGAGGAAGATGATGAGAATGAGGGAGAAGATGTTTTACTCCCCGCTGTTACTGTGGGCGAGTCGTTGAAATATGACAACATTAAAGCAACAGAACGATTCTCAAGACCTGCTCCTAGATACGTTGAAGCTTCTTTAGTTAAAAAATTAGAAGAGTTAGGAATAGGAAGACCTTCTACCTATGCTCCTACAATATCCACGATTCAAAAAAGAGGATATGTTGAGAAAAAAGAACGTGAGGGCGAATCAAGGGAATATAAAGTATTGGAGTTAATATCGGGTATTATTTCAAGTGAAGTAAAATCTGAAATCACAGGGAAGGAAAAAAATAAATTATTTCCAACTGATATAGGAATTGTCGTGACAGATTTTTTATGCGCTCATTTTGAGCGTATTATGGATTATAATTTTACTGCGAATGTAGAATCTCAATTCGACGAAATTGCTCATGGTAAAATTCAATGGACATCTATGATGCATGATTTTTACAATCCATTTCATGAAAATGTTACAAATACGTTAGAGCATTCTGATCGTGCGACAGGGGAGAGAGAGTTAGGACATCATCCTGAAAACGGAAAAAGAATTATTGTACGTATTGGGCGTTTTGGACCAATGGTACAAATTGGTGATGAAAAGGAAGATGGAGAAAAACCTGCTTTTGCTTCACTTAGAGCTGATCAATCTATAAATTCAATTACTTTAGATCAGGCTTTAGATTTATTTAAATTACCCAGAACATTAGGTGAGTTTGAAGATTTAGTAGTTAAAGCAAACGTAGGTCGTTTTGGTCCATACATCCAACATGGGAAAGCATTTGTTTCTATTAAGAAGGAAGATGATCCAATGACGATTACACTAGAAAGAGCAATAGAATTAATTGATCAGAAAAGAATAGATGACCAAAATAAAATTTTGAAAACTTTCGTTGATAATGCCGATATTCAAATATTAAATGGTCGATGGGGAGCCTATATAAAATTAGGAAAAGACAATTATAAAATCCCTAAAGGAACTGAGTGGGAATCAATCGAATTAGCTGATTGTTTGAAGTTAATAGAAGAACAAAAAGGACAGCCTAAAAAATCATTCAGAAAATCTACTAAAAAATAACATTTTTTCAAATGAAAGATATTTCTTTTTATTTCAAATCTGTTGATGACTTTTATTATAACAAAGAATCAATTGGTAATACTATAGAGACTCATTTAAATGGTGTTTTTCCCGAAATTGAAAAAAATTCAATAGCAATATTTTATTGTGCTGAATTTAGAAACAGCACTAGCTCGAAAGACATTCAATCAACTTCTTTCAGATCTTATTTATACAATTTGTATCACGGTTTAAATTGGAATAAGAAGATATATGATCTTGGAGATTTTATTCTTGGAGAAACTGTAGAAGACACCTATTTTGGTATAAGAAACATTACATCTGAGTTGATAAAAAATGATGTTATTCCAGTAATGATAGGTGGTTCTCAAGATTTGATTTATCCTACTTATCTAGGATATTCTGATTTGGAGCAGATCGTAAATTTTGTAACCATTGACTATAAGTTTGATTTTGGAAATACAGATGGAAAGTTAGCAAATAACGCATTTTTAGGTAAACTATTAACAAGTGAACCTTGTAATCTTTTTAATTATAGTGTGATAGGTTTACAAGCTCCTTTTTTAAAAATTTCAGAAATTGACCTTTTTGAAAAATTGTATTTTGATGCTCTTCGATTAGGTGAATTCAATAGTAATTTTAAGAAAGCTGAACCTTTAATTCGTAATTGTGACTTTTTAAATATTGATTTAACATCAATTAGATCCTCTGATTTTTCGAATACAAATGAAAATCCGAATGGGTTTTATGCTGAACAAATTTGTCAAATAGCTCGTTATGCAGGGATTAGTGATAAACTTACTTCATTTGCTTTGTTAAATTATTTCCCTTTTAATGTCACTAAAAATAATGATCATTTAATTGCTCAAATTTTATGGTATTTCATTGATGGTGTTAATGATCGTAAAGGAGACTTTCCTGTTTGTGCTAAAACAGAATACACTAAATTTAATGTTCATCTTGATTCATTTGATGAGGTTGTATTTTATAAAAGCAATAAATCTGAAAGATGGTGGTTAGAAGTTCCTCATCCATCAACTGTCCATTCTAAGTATAAAAGACATCATTTAGTGCCATGTAATCTTGAAGATTATGACCTAGCACTTAAAAATGAATTACCAGATCTTTGGTGGAAAACATACCAAAAATTAAAATAATTTTCACATCAAAATGTTGAAAACGGAGAGCTTATTTTAAAAAATCAAAATATTTGACTAATTTAGCTCTTTATATTTTTAAATAACTTCTAATTAATAAATGTATATAGTTGGTATTGAATGAGTAAAATTTATCTATATATTTTTAGTTTAAGTTTATCTTTTACCTTATTCGGTCAGCAAGAACCTCTTGTTACCAACTTTATGTTCAATAAACTAAATGACAATCCTGCTGCTACTTGAATTGACGACGGTATTAGCTCTACTTTAATTTATAGAAATCAATGGGATAAAGTTGTAGGGGCTCCTAATACAACTTTTTTTAATATCGATGCTAACTTAAATAAAGTTTTTTATGGTAATTATGGTTTGACATTCATGAATGATGTCATTGGTAATTTCCGTCAAAATAACTTGCTATTTAATTTCGGTGCTCCGTTCCAAATCAAAGAAGCTGGAATTTTAAATTTTGGAATAGGGTTAGGGTATGTTAATTTATCGCTTGATCCAAATTGGATTACTCCATCAGGTAATATAAATGACCCGACTTTACCTAAAAGCGGTTCAGGGTCAAATATTTATGCTAATTTTGGTTTAGTTTGGAAAAGCTTTAAAGGTTATTATGTTGGGTTTTCTTCATCTTATCTTAATACACCACTCATTAGAGATTTAAACATGCACTTTGTGAGACATTATTTCTTTATAACTGGTCATCGTTTTAGAAATTTAATTGGAACTAATAAAGATTTGGAATTACAAACTATTGTTAGATCAGAATTGATTAAAACTTCCGCTGATTTAAATTTTAAATATTATCATTTGAATTTATTTTACGCTGGAATTACATACAGAACCTTTGAGTCAGTTGCTTTATTAGCAGGGTTTTATCCTGTTAAAAACTTTACATTGGGATATTCTTATGATTTAACTATTAATGGTTTGAGCCCTGTATCGAATGGGACTCACGAACTTGTTGCTAGATACAGATATGTAATACCAGACCCACCATTGGAAAGAACTAAACACCCAAGGTGGTTGTAAATTAAAAAATAAATTATCACTTTTGTAACCATTTTAAGAAAATTTCGTTATATCACTAAATACAATTGATCCTGTAGTTAATGTTAAATGATATTCGAAACTTAAAAACTAATTATGATGAATAAATTACTTCTCTTAGGTTTCATAGGGCTTCTGATAGCCTCTTGTAGTACAAGAACTGGACACGTAACAGGTGTGCTGAATAGACCAATTTATCAACCTGAAGTACCACTTGGGATGGTTTATATTAAAAGTGGAGCTTTTAATATGGGTGAAAACGATCAAGATGTTCCATTTTTACATCAGACAAGAGCTAAAACAGCTTCTGTACAGGCTTTTTATATGGATCAAACTGAGGTTACCAATAATGAATACCGTCAGTTTGTTGAACATGTAAAAGATTCAATTGCTAGGGAAAAAATATACACTAAATGGGAAGATGAAGCATCTAGCGATTTTATCAATTATCAAGAAAGATACTTTGATGAAGAAGGTGGTGAAGGTTTTGTAGATTTTGATCCTTCATTGAAGGATAAATATAGACCAACTGCTGAGTCTAATCCTAACGGAAATTTAACTCCTTTCTTTACTTTGAATTGGGATAAAAAGTTTGACTACAATCAAGAAGAATTTGTTCCTTTATTAGCTGATATGTATTATCCTAGTGCTGAGAGGTTTTATAGAAAAAGAGAAATTGATACTAGAAAATTATTGTATAGATATTGGTGGATGGATTTAAAAGAGGCTGCAAAAAGAGGAGGTAGACCAAATTTGATTCCTGATGGTGTAGATGGTAAAGGTGTTAAAGTGATCGATGACCATAGAAAATTACCACATAATAATAAGTTGTTTTCAGGTGAGCCTTCAGGTCAAGACTTAGATTTAGGTCGTGCTAATAAAAAAGGCCAAAATAATGCGATTAGAGGTCATGTAAACAGACAAAGATTTATTATCGAAGAGGTTATTAATGTGTATCCTGATACACTATGTTGGGTAAGAGACTTTACTTATGCTTTTCATGATCCAATGACAAATATGTATTTTCATCACCCTTCTTATGATAATTATCCAGTTGTAGGTGTAACATGGCAACAAGCAAGAGCTTATTCTAACTGGAGATCGTGGTTGTTAAATTCTTGGTTGGTTGAAACTGGAGATTTGTTTATTAACGATTTTAGATTACCTACAGAAACTGAATGGGAGAGAGCTGCAAGAGGTGATTTGGATAACGCACAATTCCCTTGGGGTGGTCCTTATACTAGAAATGCTTATGGTTGTTTCTTGGTGAACTTTAAACCTATGAGAGGACGTTATGCTGAAGATGGAGGTTTCCATACTGTTAAGGTTTTCTCTTATCAACCAAATGGTTTCGGTTTATATTGTATGGCTGGAAACGTTTCTGAATGGTGTGAGACTGCATTTGATGAATCAGTTTACGAATTCTCTAATGATATCAATTCCGATTACAGATATGATGCTTTAGATTGGGATGCAATCACTTACAAAAGAAAAGTTATACGAGGTGGTTCTTGGAAAGATATAGGTTATTACTGTATGACTTCAACTAGAACGTACGAATATCAAGATACAGCTAAATCTTATATAGGTTTTAGAAACGTTGTTACTCACATGGGTAGAGGTGGTGATGATATCGCTAATGAAGGAAGCGAAGAGTTAATCAATGAGATTGAATTAAAATAAAAAATCCCTGTAGTTTATAAATTTGTTAAATTTTAAAAATAGATAGTTATGAAGATTTTTGGAATGGTCCCAGGTAGTCACAAGTGGAAAATGTTTATGAAATATTTCTACGGATATGGTGCGGCAGTAGTGGTTTTAGGTGCTCTATTTAAGATCATGCACTGGCCAGGAGCTTCTATCATGCTTGTAACTGGTTTATTGGTTGAGGTTGCTATTTTCGTTATGTCCTCTTTTGAACCATTACCACACGAATATCATTGGGATTTAGTATATCCAGAACTTGCTCAAGTACATGATATTGGTCATGGTGAAGAAGATCATGCTCATGAAGAGGAATCTCATGAAGAGTCTTTAATAAATACTAACTCAGAAGGTAGTATCACTCAACATTTAGATAAAATGTTGGAAGAAGCAAAAATAGATTCAGAATTGCTTGAAAGTTTAGCTTCAGGAATGCGTTCTTTAGGAGAAAATGCTTCCTCTTTACAAGGTATTTCATCAGCAGTTGCTGCTACTGATAATTACGTTTCTAGTTTGCAAACCGCATCTGACAAGATTTCAACGTTATCTGATGCTTATGAAAGAGCCTCTTTAACTCTTACTGGTCTAACTTCTTCTTCAGAGGAAGGTGAATCTTTTGGTGAACAAATGCAAAAAGTATCCAGAAATTTAGCTGCTTTAAATAATGTTTATGAGCTGCAGTTGAAAGGATCATCAGCTCATTTAGAAACTACAGAAAAATTCCAAGGTCAAGTAACTGAAATGATGAAGAACTTATCTGATTCTGTTGAAGATACAAGACTTTATAAAGAAAATATGGCTACGCTTACACGTAATTTAAGCGACTTAAATCAAGTATATGGAAATATGCTTAAAGCTATGACTATAACTAGAGATTAATATTTATTAAAAACTTAAGATATTGAATCATGGGTGGTGGTAATGAATCTCCAAGGCAAAAGATGGTAGGTATGATGTACCTAGTATTAACTGCGTTATTAGCTTTGAATGTATCTAAGGCTGTATTAGAAGCTTTCGTTGCAATTGAAGAAAATATTCAAGTAGCAAATGAAAATGAATTTGCAAGGGGAGAAGAAAAGAAAGGTCAATTAGAAGAAGTTGCAAAAGCAGGTGACAACCCTCAAGTTAGAGATAAAGCTAAAGCTTTTATGAAAGAAGTTGATAAAATTGAAGCTATGTCAGCTGAAATGATTACTTTTTTAGATGGTTGTAAACTAGAGATAATGACTGCTTGTCAGGAATTGGTTACTAAAGATGGTAAAAATGCTCCTGGAGTAACTGAACATGAAGGGTTGATCACTAGACCTTATGACAAAGCTAAAACCCCTTGTAAACCAATTAGAATGAATCTCGCACATTGTCAAGGTATGGATAAGTATGATGAACCAATGTTTGTCATGGGTATCAGTGAGAGTGTTAAAG
>JBKCEW010000166.1:0-6327 GCA_046304235.1 Crocinitomicaceae bacterium
TTGACTCTTCAAAAGTTATTAACTTAAATACAACAATTGTTTAAAAAAATATTAGAATTGAAAAAGAATTGATTAAATCTGACTCTTTACAAAAAAACAATACCATTGACAAACCAAAAACGACCTCTGATATCTTAAGAACAGATAATAATATAGAACAGAAAAACAGTGAAATTATAAAGACTAATCAAAATAAATTAATTCCTACTAATCCTATCAAAAATTCAACAAATCAAAATATTAAAATCGAACAATTTGAAGATTTTAACGACTCTTCACTCATTATTGTAGAAAAAAATTCAAAAGTACAACCTAAGTCAAAAGCACCAGTTAAGCAAAATTATGAATTGGCAAGAGAACGTCAACATCAAATTTTAGATCATGACACTTTAGCTATAAGCATAATAAAAGATACCATTGTAACTATCAAAAAACCTATCAAAAAAGCTACCAAACCAAAAAATAAAGTTTACAAAGTACGGAATGGAGATAATTTATCATTTATCGCTGAAAAACATAATGTTTCAGTTAGCGATATTAAAACATGGAACAGATTGAAAACTGACAATCTATCTATTGGTCAAATAATTATCATCAAGAAATAGTACTATTTCTTATTCAATAGAGCTACAGCGTAAGACTTAATTGCCCTAGATTCACCAAAAGAATCAACACGCTCATGAGTAGTTGCTTTAATTGAAACACAATCAATTTCAAGCTCTAAAATTTCAGAAATTATAGATTGCATTTTTTCCACGTGTGGATTAACTTTAGGTTTTTCAAGAATTACTGTACAATCTATATTTATCAAGGTAAAACCCTTACCTTTAACCAATTCGTAAGAATCTTTTAATAAAATACGACTATCTATTCCCTTATACTTCGGATCTTTATCTGAAAAATGATACCCAATATCCCTTAAATTTGCTGCACCTAAAATTGCATCACAAATGGCATGTAACAACACATCAGCATCTGAATGTCCAACCGCACCAAATTCAGAAGGAATGTTAACTCCTCCGATAATTAAAGGTAAACCTTCTGCTAAACGATGTACATCAACTCCAAATCCTACACGTATATTCATCACTTATTTATTATTTCCTAGGTTTAGTCTAACAGAATACCTTATTGTATTAGCCAATGGATTGTTTCTTTGTACCGTTGCTATATAAGATAAATCTATTTGTAACATTTGATATTTTAAACCTACTCCAAAAGTAAAAAACTGTCTATTTCCCTTTGTTGCACTTTCATGAAAATACCCTCCTCTAACGGCAAATGTTTTATTATAATCATATTCAATACCAGTACCAATATTGATTTCTCTCATTTCTTCTTTAAATACAGACCCTTTTACAATTTGAGCTGTTTTATCATCATTAAAAAGAGTATCAGTACCCTCCATGGCGATTTGACCCGGCGCATCATAAAAGGATTGTAACATTCCAGCTACTACTCCAAGATTATTATCTTTTCCTGCTATTAACTTTGAACGATCTAAATTGTATATCGGTGGAGTTGGCACAAGCAACTTTTGTAAATCCACACTCACTGTTACTGCATTATACTTATCGATAAATGAAGTAAATGCATTTCCTATTTTTAAATTAATCGGAACAAAATCACCCTGACCATTCGGAGAATAGGAAACTTTGTTAGCTATGTTATTAATTGTTAAACCAAAATTATATGCTGCTGATTTCCCACCAACATTTAAATCTTCGTTGTGATATAACATAGATATATCAGCCCCACCTGCAATCCCTGCTTTTGTTTGAGCACCTGCAACTATTTGACCTCCTGTTAAATTAGAATATACAAACTTACCATTCAATCCAATACTAAATTTATCTGTTAACTTGAAAGCATAACCACCTAACAATTCAAATTCTGATGGCTTATCTTCTTTTATTTTTTGACCTGAAATATCCGTAAATGTAATTGAACCCAAATTAAAAAATCTTAACCCAGCAGTAAAAGCTTGTCTATCGCCTATTTTTTTATAACCTGACAAATATGACAAATTCATGTCTGTTAAATTCAACTGTCTTAACCATGGAATGAATGCAATTCCTACTTCATTGTTTTTTTCTGAAAAAACAATACCTGCAGTATTCCAAAAAGAAGAAAAACATGTTGGAGACAACGCCGTGCCTGCATCTCCCATACCCCCTGAACGTGTATCCGGATTGATACTCAAAAATGGCATGGTAGTTGTAATGGCATTCATCTGCAAAGCTTTATTCACCTCTTGATTTGTTTGCGCTTTAATAAAAAAGGGAATCACAATTAATAATCCTTTTATGATATTTTTCATCTGGTTCTTTTTAGATTCGGCAAATATAAACGTATATAAATTAGTTTTATTATGTATAAATTAAAAAATAACTAATTTTTCCATTTTAGTAGTGCTTGTTCTATTATCCGATAGTGTGATTCGATAGATATAAACCCCTTTAGCTAACTGATCACCGAATTCATCTAAACCATCCCACTCAAAAACTTGTTCTACATTTGATCTACATCGCATATTTTCTTTAGAAAAAGACTTAACCAATTTTCCTGAAATGGTCAAAATATCTAATTTGAAACTTACATCGTAATCAACTACGTTCTGCTCAATATAAAAAGATGTTTTCGTTGTAAAAGGATTCGGATAATTAAAAACCCTATTGAGCGAAATACCATCAGTTTGATTGACATTAAAATTTAATTCTTTTTCTGATGAATTATTATGAACATCCCAAGCTTTCAATCTCAATGTATGTTTACCCGTAGAAAGTTCGGGTAATCTATACTGTATTTTACCACTTTTAAAAGTATTTTTATCTGCTACATAATAAGCGTTCAAATCAATTGCATCTGTTGTTTGATCATCTATCACTAAACTAATCTGATGACCAATTCCAGAACTTGAAATGTTTATTCCAGAATCATCTTTTAAATTTGCATATAAAACAATATTATTTGGAAAAACACCATTTTCAATCTGTTTCAATGAATCAAAACTCAAAGTTATATCAGGACCTATTGAATCTTTTATAAAATTGTTCGAAATACCTCCAATCAAAAAAGAATCTAAATATCCAATACCCTGGTTATCACCCACAAAAGAAACAACTGAAATCTTTCCTTTACCGATACTATAATCTATATCCTTAGGAAGTATAAAATCAACGCTAAAATCTCCTTGTATTACAGATACTAACCCTTTGAATAAAATAGAATTTTGATTTTCAAAATTTATTATAGGAGAACTTTCATTTTGCCCAAGAGTAGCCGAAACATTTTTTTTATCATATAGCGTTAAGAATAAATTACCATTTGATAACACTTTTGAACCATCTCGATTTGAAACATGACCTTTAATATTGACCTTTGATAAAGCTTTCAATGTATCATGAAATTGATTTACTCTTGTATCATTAATACTGTCAATAATAATATTCTCTACTGGGTAGCTAATTTTGAGTGCAGGATCACCTATTAGTGTAAAACTTCTTCTGTTCGAACTAGTACCAGATTGATTTTTGGTTCTTCTAAATATTTCACCAAAAGTTAAAGAAGAATTTGATAGCGAATCATATTGTAATACATTTTTAAAAAAAGCACTACCTGAAATGGTATTAACACCAAAAAAAACAGGCCTTGTTGTGGTCATTAAAGCAATAGCTCCCCCAGACGGATTTAAATACAAAACTTCACCAGCACTTACCCTAGTTGGGTCATCATATTTCGTGAATTCACACGTTGAAGACATGAATAGAGGCATGTTTTTCAAGTTTTTATAATTAGAAACTTGATCAATGGAAATAATTCGCTCTTCTGCAGCTCCAGAAGGGCCTCCATGTCCAACATAACTAATCACTAACGCTCCATTGTAAAATTGATTATCAATCTGAGTATTCAAAGATGGAAACCGTTCTCCACCTGCAGTAGTAACCTGCTGAAAAGCATCCGAATACAACTTAACAACATTAATCTCAGGATGTTTATCATTCAAATATCTTGATTGTGGTTCTGTATCATTATTAATAAAATAACCACCCTCTTCATCATCGGCTATCAAAACAATTTTTGTTCTCCAATCTGTTTGACTTTGATTTTTATTAATATACTCTTTTATTTTTTTTAACATTTCATCAGCTTGTTGTTGACTTGAAATCAACATCCTACCCACACCAATATCTAATAAATCTACCCCTTTCATCGACTCATCATCATCCATCATCCCGAAATAATCATCCGAAACCATAGCACTTAAAAAATCTTCTGACTCTTCAAATTGATAAGTTGGTATAAAATTATTATTCCCCTTAACTCTATTTTTATAATCAAACGTACCATCCCCAAATAACAATAAATATTTTAATCTATCTTTATAATTATTTTTTTGTTTCATATATACACTTCTTGCAAATTGTTTTATTGCGGTTGGATCCATTTCCCCAGAAGAAAATTCATTATAAATCTCTTCATCAGTTACAACTACCGTTCGCAAACCTTCTTCTTGATGAATAAGCATTAATTCGTTCGCTTGATTAATAAATTCCTGAGGAGTAACAATTATCATGTCAACAAAATCGACGCTATGTAAGTTTTGTTTTTTAACAGGAGATAAATTAGATTCTATAGAAGATACAGTTTGAAAATTATATATTTTATAAAACTTTGGTATATCCGCATTATCCTTAAATGATGTTATATTATTTGAATAAATTGGGTTTATAGCAATTAATTCAGCAGGATTGGTGACATCTATAAATGTACCATTTATCAAATTAGGGAAATTATATTGAACAACACCTTTTCCTATGATCTTTGCATTAGTCATCACATTGTTTTCATTGTAAGAACTTAGTTTCTGAAAAGCATTTATTTCAACTTTGTCAATGAAAAATTTCGTGTCAGGACTATTTCTAACCAACTCTATTTTTACACTATTAAAACCAGAATTAGCATCGATTTTAATTGAATTTTCGATACGTATATATTCAGATGATACGCTAGGTAAATTTATTTTTTTTATAAATAAATCATCTAAATAAATATTTAAATAGCTACCATAAATGCGGGCATTTGTTGCCCCAGATAGTTGAATGGTTAATTCTTCTAGGTTTGTTTGAAAATGATCAAATTTTATATCTACGGATTTTTGAAAATCCAATAGTTCTCCATACCAACGTTTACCTGCATAAACCAAAGAAGTATCTTCCAACTCATGTATTTCGTGATGTTGAAAACTTTCTGTAATTATATCTGAATTTAATGTACTATTATCTTTAAAATCAAGCAACTTAGGCTTTACATTAGTTGAAACTCTTAGAAAGTAGGAAGAAAAATCAGAATAAATATTTAAATCACGAACCAAAAGACTATCTGAATAAAAGTAAACTTTATGTGGACTAGCTGCATAAAACACAATTGCATCGTCTTCATTAAAAACTCCATCATCTATTCCTTGATAGAAAACACTATTTTGAATTAAATCTAAATCATTATATTCAGAATTTAATTCAGGTAATCTACCTGATCCATTACCATAAACATGAAATGCACTGAACCCCAGATTTTTAACATCAAAACCTAAACGATTTAATTGAGAATATGTAAGCTTGAAAAATCCACTACGATCAACCCTGAATTTAAACCACTTACTATTTTCATCTGCTAGAACAGAATTTAAATGCCCCCCTCTTTTCCTATTGATAGACTGATTTTTATCCTTAAAGTCAAATTCCACAGAAATCACTTTAAATAGTTTATCTGAAACAAATACAAAAGCGGAAAAATCTACGTATAAAAAAAGATCATTTTGATCATATGAATTATGAAAATTAAACTTAAAAGTAGAATCTACTCTAATATTATTTTCTTTAAGCAACTTTGTTAGAAAAAGTGTTATTGTCATAGTTTCAAAGACAAAAATGCAATATTACAATGATTATATCTCTGCACAAAGTGGATAATAGATTCAAACTTTTTCACTTAAATTACAAACCGTTATAAGTCCAGTACAAAATATGAATCCACCGTGTGTGTTACAGATGAAGTTTGTGGAGGCTATTCTTAGTAACAACTCTACTGATGACCACTGCCGTGAGTTTGTGGTCCAGAATGGTCTGCCAGAGTTGATGGACATCCTGGGTCTGCCCAACCTACCCATTGAGTTCCCAGCCTCCCCTGCCTGTCAGGCTGTAGCCAGCGTGTGTAAGGCAATACTGGTAAGGGCAACTTGATTGTGCTATGCGGTAGATGTTTGCTGAAGACATTGTCATTTGTCATTATTACCTCTTTGCATAGGATTAATGAGCAGATTTGTTT
>JBKCEW010000167.1:0-3749 GCA_046304235.1 Crocinitomicaceae bacterium
GTACATCATCCACTTGACCTGAACGTGACATATTTCCATAAACTAACAGAGCAGCACAAATAATACCCATGGTATAGATTTTCCTGATTTAGATGCTTTTGCAAATAATACATACAGCAAAGAAAAAAACGATGTTAAATATCTGCTTGATGAAATTCAAAAACACATTCCTAAAAATACTTTTATTCATTTGATGGGACATAGTCGAGGAGGTGGAATTGCATTGTTAAATCACAGTGATGAGCAAATAAAATCAATTATTACGTTAGCTTCGATTTCTTCTATTTCAAAACGTTTTGAAGATAAAAATATGGTTCAAGCATGGAAAGAAATTGGTGTCAGATTCGTTCAAAACCAACGAACAAAACAGCAAATGCCACACAATTATATTCAATATTTGGATTTTATTGAATTTCAAGATGAATTAAATATTGAAAAGGCTTGTAGTTCATTAACAAAACCTAATTTAGTTATTCATGGTGACAAAGACACTTCTGTTTCTATTGAAGAGGGAGTCGAAATTGCTACTTGGACAAATTCTCCCTTATACACAATTGAAGATGCTGATCATGTTTATGGAAGTGCACATCCTTGGAATTCAAATGAATTACCCGAAAAATTAGAAGAAGTCGTTTCGTTAGTATCAACTTTCATACTTAAACAAAATCAAATTAAGCCAATTGCAGAAAATGAAGCTTTAATGTTTCAATTAACAGAGATGTCTAAAGTTGATGGGGATATTAAAGAAATGGAATTTGGTTTTTTATTACAAATCGCTCATCAATTAGGACTTACGAAAGAAGAATTAATGGAACTTTTCGAAAAGAAAATCAATCACAGTCCGCCTAAAAATGAGTTAGAGCGAATCATTCAGTTTTATAGATTGTGTTTATTAATGTTTGTTGACAATGAATTACACCACGATGAATTAAAGGCATTACGTAATACAGCTATCAAAATGGGATTACAACCACTTGCTACAGAACAAGTTATTTCTTGGTTAGAAAGTCATCCTGGTCAAAGTATGCCAACAAATCAGTTAATAAAAATATTTCAAACGAATTTCAATTAACTAAAATTAAACAACAGAATAATAGTGGTTTATGAAAAAAAGTTTATCTCAAAACTTACAAACTATTTAATTACTTTAGTTTCAATATTTATATGTGTTAACTTTAGTTTTTCAGCTACTTATTATGTATCCTTAAAAGGGAAAAACACAAATTCAGGTACCTATAAACATCCTTTTTATTCATTACAATTTGCTTCAAAAAAATTAAAACCTGGAGATACACTTTATGTACGTGGTGGTCACTATACCGAAAATTGCAACTTAAAATTAAAAGGAACTAAATCACGTCAAATCGTTATACAAAACTATAATAACGAGAAGGTTGTGTTTATTCCTACTCGTCTAAAATTAGTATGGAAGCAACATTCTAAAAATATTTTTAGAGCAAAGATTAATTCAAAAATCACACAGGTTTTCTTAAATCAAACGCCCATTATGCAAGCAAGATTCCCTAATATTATAGAAGGGGAAATGCTAAAAGACAAGTGGTTAAATGTTCACTCAAATGCTGATAAAGAGATTAAATGTAATATACCTCGAAATATCAATTTCAAAAACTCAAAATTTATTGGCTTGTGCGGAAGAGGTACAATTGCAATCACAGGGAAAGTAATACAACAAGATAAAAAATCTGTAACACTAAAAAACAAAGATTTTTATTGGAATAAAAAATATAAAACCGCTTATCTAGGTAAAGGCAAAGGATATTTTGTTGGAAACATTTCATTTCTAGACACTTTAAATGAGTGGTATTCAAACGATGAATACATTTACTGGTATAGTAAACCTCCATCCTATCTTAATATTAGATTTAGAACTAAAAATGATGTCTTTAATCTAATTGAAAGTGCTTACATCAAACTAAAAGGGATTGATTTCATTGGTAAATCTATTTCATTTGGGAATTCAGAACATTGTAGTTTAACAGAATCTAAAATTGAATACCCTACCCCATTTTTTGATTTCGAATACAGTTTTGATCGAGGTTGTAATCCAGAAAACGATTCTTCTATTTATTGGAAAGGAAAAGGAGTTGTTTTGAATGGTACAAACAACCGAATTCAAAATTCATCTATTTCCCACTCTTGGGGTGATGGTGTTTCAACTTTCGGTAAAAACAACAAACTATTCAATTCAAACATTCATGATTGTAATTGGATGGGTACAGATGCGGCCGCATTAAATTTTTACGGCGATAATCATATTGTAAAACATTGTTTTTTAAGCAAAACTGGTCGTTCGGTAATTCTGCATTCAAATTCAAAAAATTGTAAAATTTTATTTAATGAAATAGCTGAAGGTGGATATTTATGTGATGATTTAGGTCTTACTTATAATTATGGTACTGATGGTAAAGGAACAGAAATTGCTTATAATTGGTTACATCACAATCGAGCTCCACATTACGGATCTGGGATATATTTAGATAATGGCAATTCTAACTTCAAAGTACATCATAATGTTATTTGGAAATGTTTTGTTGGTATGACCATCAATGAAACTGCCTCTAATGACTCTATTTACAATAATACTTTCTTTAAAAATAAGTATACAATGGGTAGCGCTTGGTTTACTGAATATGCTCCTAAAATTATTAATGTTAAAACTTTTAATAATATTACTGATAGCGAACTAAAAGCTAGAGACCAACAACCATTCTATGGAACGATACAAGCGAATAATGTAATTATACCACATCTTTCTAATTTTATGATTAATCCGTATGAAAATAATTTTAGCTTGGATTATGAAAAATTAAACCATCTCAAAAAAAATGGAGCATATGCTGATGTTAACTATTGGCGAGCAGGTCTAATTTCCAGTAAATTAAATCAGAGTATTGAAAAACAGACAAATACATCAACTGTTTTTTACCAAATCATATGTTATCTCATTTTACTTTCATTACTGATATTTCTAATTCAAAAAATAAATTTCTACCGTTCAATAAATATTAACCCACTCATTTTATTTAGTTTATCAATTCTTTCAGGAATCATATTTTGGTTTGTTTTTTCATATATATACCCAAATCGTGAAACTGCAGAATTATTCAAACATTTTGATGATGCAAACTTGATTTATAAACAAGAATTTTTAAAAAGTCCTATCAACTATTTGAATTTTATTCTTACTGGGGAAACAAATTCTTCTTTAAAAGAAATACTTCATCAAACCAATTTTTGGTATAAATTTCCTAATGCAGGGTTTAATGAAAATCATTTTTTGATAAAAATACACGCTTGGATTTTACCCTTTTCATTCGGTAATATTTTCACACATTTATTGTTATTTTCCTTTATTGGATTTAATGGAGTAGTTCTTCTCTTTAAAACAGTTACAAATTTTAATGTTTCCAAATCCTATTTAATATTTTATATTCCCTCGTTTTGGATTTTTGCAAACAGTGGAACAAAAGATTCTATTATTTTCATCTCTATCTCTTTCATTTTGTATGTTTTTACAACGAATAATTTCAAAAAATGGTATGTATGGTTATTAATTATTTTCGCTTTTTATTTAATTTATGTTCTACGACCTTATATCGCCCTTGCGTTTATTCCTTTTATTTTCACAAATAGTTTTTATCTTCTTTCTAAAAAACAAATTAACTTTTACCTGATTTTCATTTTTTATTTTTTGATGGTTTTGTGTTTTTTTCAAATAAATCAAATTC
>JBKCEW010000168.1:0-11370 GCA_046304235.1 Crocinitomicaceae bacterium
CCTATAAATAGTATAGTAATACATTTTTGTTTATTAATTTAGGGCTGTTATTAAAAGAATGACTACATGAGCGAAATTGCTAAAATAGAATTAGAAGGGAAAGTATTTGAATTCCCTGTAATTACTGGAACAGAAAACGAAAAAGCGATTGACATTAGTAACTTACGTCAAGATACTGGGTATATCACTTTAGATACTGGTTATAAAAATACAGGCGCTACGACAAGTGCCATTACTTTCTTAGATGGTGAAGAAGGTATTTTAAAATATAGAGGTTATGGTATCGAGGAATTGGCTGAAAAAGCTTCTTTCATCGAAGTTGCATATCTTTTAATATATGGAAACCTTCCTACGCAAGATCAATTGAATCATTTTCGTGATAGCATAACAAAACACACTTTGGTTCATGAAGATATGAAACAATTTTTCGAGGCATATCCAGCTAAAGCCCATCCAATGGGGGTATTAGCTTCTATGGTATGTTCTTTATCTACATTCTATCCTGAGTCTTTAGATCCACACAGAAGTGCTGAAGCAAAAGATTTAACAATTCACAGACTAATCGCAAAGTTGCCTACTTTGGCTGCTTGGGCTTATAAAAATTCTACTCGTCATCCTTTCATGTATCCAAAAAATGAGTTTGACTATTGTAAGAATTTCTTATACATGATGTTTGCTATGCCAACAGAAGACTTCAACGTTGATCCTGTTGTGGTTGATGCATTAAATAAATTATTGATTTTACATGCTGATCACGAACAAAATTGTTCAACTTCTACTGTTCGTATCGTAGGTTCTTCTCAAGCTAATTTATATGCTACAATTTCTGCTGGTATCTCTGCTCTTTGGGGACCATTACATGGTGGTGCTAACCAAGAAGTTATCGAAATGTTAGAGAAAATCCACAATGATGGTGGTGACGTTGATAAATGGGTTGCGAAAGCTAAAGATAAAGATGATTCTTTCCGTTTGATGGGATTCGGACATAGAGTTTACAAAAATTTCGATCCAAGAGCAAAGATCATCAAAAAAGCATGTGATGATATCTTAGAAAAATTAGGTGTTAATGACCCATTATTAGCAATTGCTAAGCGATTAGAGCAAGTTGCTTTAGAGGATGAATACTTCAAAGCACGTAACCTATACCCTAACGTAGATTTTTACTCTGGAATCATTTACAAAGCTATTGGAATTCCTACTGAAATGTTTACCGTAATGTTTGCATTAGGTCGTTTACCTGGGTGGGTTGCTCAGTGGAAGGAAATGACTGAAAACAAAGAACCAATTGGTCGTCCTAGACAAATCTATACAGGTGAAGTTTTAAGAACGTACGTTCCAATTGAAAAAAGATAATTTAAATCGTTCATATATAAATAGGCGAGACAATTAGTTTCGCCTATTTTTTTTATTTTAATATTCTTATGGAAAATATATTTTCTACTGAAGGAGCAACTTCTTTCATTAATCGATTAGACAAACTGACTCCATTAACCAAGGCTCTATGGGGAAAAATGAATGTTAGTCAAATGCTAGCTCACTGCAATGTGACGTATGAAATGTGTTATGAAAACAAACATACTAAACCAAATTGGTTTGTAAAATTTATTCTACAAACATTCGTAAAAAAATTCGTAACCAATGAAACCCCTTATAAACAAGGAAGTAAAACCGCTCCTCCATTTATCATAACTGATCAAAAAGACTTTGAATTAGAAAAAGAACGATTGAAAAATTACATTATTAAAACACAAGAACTTGGTGCTACTCATTTTGATGGGAAAGAATCACACTCTTTTGGTAAATTAAATTCAAAAGAATGGAATAATATGTTTGCCAAACATTTAGACCATCACCTTAGTCAATTTGGAGTATAAATTGATTTAAAAAAATTAAGTCAAATGAGTAAATTTAAAAAAGCTGAATATCATCAGATTTTTTAAATTTATTTTAAAGGTAGTTGCACTTTATCAAGATCTACTTCGTAGATGTTATAATTACATTGCATTTCGTCTAAAGTAACTCCTGCCATCAAAGCTCTTTTTAACTCAGGATAATATTGAAAATGAGTATCATCGTTGACAGTATTGATTGATGAACCTAAATTGATTGGAGTAGACCATGAGGTTCCATTATTTTGTGAAACATAAATATCATACCCTCCCATACCTTTATGACCATCCGAACTAAAGAACAAATATTTACCATCCGGTGACAAGTAAGGTGTAGTTTCTCTACCTTTAGTATTCACATTCATAGGTAAACATATTGCTTCCCCCCATTTTTTACCTATTTTCTTAACGATAAACAAATCTGTTGAAGATTTTTCACCGTTTCTATCTGAAACAAAAACCATCGTATTTCCATCTGCAGTCATTGCTGCAGCTCCATCATAATAACTTGAATTAATAGATTCATTAGCAATTAATTTCGGTTTCCCCCATGATCCATTCTTAAGATCAACTTCACAAATATCTGAACTTTCGGTTGGAGCATCAATATCTAAAGCAGTAGTATTTAATGTCAATAAAGCTTTAGTTGCATCCCCATTTACATAAGTAAAAGCTTCAAATCCCTCTCCATTCAACTTCCCTAAATCATTTGTAATGCTATCCCATGTATGATATGTCTCATTCCATTTAGCACGATAGATATCTTCAAAATATTGTTCATCATCAGGATTTTTCAGTCCTCCTGTTGTATTATTTCTTCTTGCAACAAAATATAATACTTTACCGCCTTGTGTCAAAATTGGAGCGTATTCATTGAATTCAGAGTTCACCTCAACATTCAATAGTTTTCGAGCATTCGGTTTAGATAATTTATATTCTGATTTTGCAAACTTACATTCTTCAATTTTACGAAGAACACTTAACTCTTCAATTCTTGTTTGTGATAAATCATTTAATGACTTGTTGTAAAAATAAAGTGCTGAATCTACTAATTCATTTTGATGATAACATCTACCTAACAATTCATAAAACTCTCCAGAAGGTGTATTATCAAGTTTCAATGCTTTTTTAGCATAATTCAAAGCCATGGTGTAATTATTAAGTTTAAAATAACACAATGAAATCCAATATTTTGATTTTGCTGATTTTTCATCTTTGAAATCGATTGATCTAAAAAGATTCAAAGCCTCCATAGTTTTACCTTCTGTATAATAATGTTTCGCTTCTTCCAGTAAAATTAATGTTGAAGGATTCTCAATAAGACGATTAGACTTTTCTTCTTGTGAAAAAAAGGAACTAATAAAACAAAAAAATAAAATAATCAGGGTTAAATTCCTCATGTTTAATTTGGGTTAAAATAAAATATGGATCAATTAAGTTCAAAAATAGAAAAAATGTAATGATTATTAGTTACGTTCAGTTTTTATTTTAAGAACCTTGTGTATTAAAGAACAATGAACTATTTGTATATTTGATCTCATTTTATTGAAGATTTTTATGGAATTAAATGCCTTGACAGCAATATCTCCAGTTGATGGGAGATATCGAAACAAAACACAAGAGTTAGCAAAATATTTTTCTGAATTTGGATTGATTAAATACCGTGTTCAAGTTGAAGTTGAATACCTAATTGCATTAACTGAAATAAAATTAGAGCCCTTAAAAAACTTCCCTAAAAATTTATATCCTGATTTACGAAGCATTTATTTAAACTTTTCTGAAAAAGATGCGCTTTGGATAAAAAACACTGAAAAAGTTACAAATCATGATGTAAAAGCTGTTGAATATTTCTTAAAAGAAAAAATGACTGAGTTAGGTTTAAGTGAACATTTAGAATTTGTTCACTTTGGTTTAACCTCTCAAGATATTAATAATACAAGTATTCCACTTTCATTAAAAGAAGCATTGTATGATGTTATTATTCCTTCTTTTGAAAAATTGATAGATAAATTAAACTTTTTATCTTCAGAATGGAAAGAGGTTTCGATGTTGGCAAAAACACACGGACAACCTGCATCTCCGACTCGTTTAGGAAAAGAAATTCAAGTTTTTGAAGAACGATTAAAAATACAATTAACTCAATTAAAAGCTGTTCCTTACTCTGCAAAATTTGGTGGAGCAACTGGAAATCTAAATGCACACCATGTAGCTTTTCCAGGTAAAGATTGGGTAGGATTTTCAAATCATTTTGTTAATTCAATTTTAGGATTAGATAGAAGTCAAACCACAACACAAATCGAGCATTATGATAATTTAGCGGCATTATTTGATGCATTAAAACGCTTAAATAATATCATTCTAGATTTAAATCGTGATATGTGGTTGTATGTTTCAATGGAATATTTCAAGCAAAAATTAAAAGAGGGAGAAATTGGTTCATCTGCAATGCCACATAAAGTAAATCCTATTGACTTTGAAAACTCTGAGGGAAATATTGGAGTTGCTAATGCTTTATTTGAACATCTTGCTTCCAAATTACCAGTATCTAGATTACAACGTGACTTAACGGACTCTACTGTCTTAAGAACAATTGGCGTTCCATTGGCCCACACCTTAATTTCAATAAAATCTACTTTAACAGGATTGGATAAATTATTATTGAATGAAGCGGCTTTTACCGATGATTTAGAAAAAAATTGGGCAGTTGTTGCTGAAGCAATCCAAACCATTTTACGTAGAGAAGGTTATCCAAAACCTTATGAAGCTTTAAAAGGTTTAACTCGTAAAAACGAAGCAACTACAAAAGAAAGTGTTCATCAATTTATCGATACACTAAATGTTTCTGATGAGATTAAAAAAGAATTGAAAAATATTACCCCACACAATTATACAGGGATACAACTTGTTAAATAAACAAGGATTCAATAAATAATTCATATCAACATGAGGGGCTTTTGCCCCTTTTTTTATTTACAAACATCTGAGGGTGAACAATTGAAAGAAATAAAGCTAAAATAGAGAGCTTGCAGTTTGTATTTTTGAAAAAAGTATAACATGCAAAGTAACTATATTCAATTTCTTGAAAATCAACTTTCTTTACAAGAATTCAAGATTAGTTCACTGCTCGAAATTACTAATGCTATCAATTCAAACCAATCTGTTGAAACGCTTACTAAAATTATACATTTTGTTCTGAAAGAACAGTTACACTACAATAAATTCATCTTACTTTACAAAAACAAAGAATGGGACTCGTTATTAAAAGTAGGTTTAAAAGGCACGATCAAAGAAGAAGAATTAGCCCACAATTTAAACAGATTCAATGAAATTACATTTATTGACTCCTCTCCCTCAGAGATCATAAGTCAATTTGATTGCGTCGTTCCTGTAGCCCATCAAAAAAATTCAATTGCCTACTTACTTCTTCAAGGAGGAAACACTAAAAAAGAGACTTCAAGTGAACGTCTTTCTAATATGAAATTTATTCAAACCTTAATTAATATTGTAATTGTTGCTATTGAAAATCAAAAAATGGTTCAATACAATATAAATCAAGTAAAAATGAAAAAAGAACTCGAGGTGGCATCGGAACTACAGAAAATGCTTTTTCCATCGGACCTTCCATCGAATAATTTTATTGATATCTCTGCAAAACACACTTCGCGACATGAAGTTGGAGGCGATTATTATGATTATATCCCCTTAAATGAAAATGAAATTATTCTTTGTATAGCGGATGTTTCAGGTAAAGGAATAAGTGCAGCGTTATTGATGGCAAACTTTCAAGCTACTATTAGAGCATTGTTTCAATATCAAGAATTAGAAATCGAATTTTTAATTGAAGAATTAAATAGAAAAGTAATAAAAAATGCCAAAGGAGAAAAATTCATTACTTTTTTCATTGCACATTACAATTTTACTAATAGAAAATTAACCTATGTAAATGCTGGTCATAATTCGCCTATTCTATCTAATGGAAAAGAAATAATCTATCTTGACAAAGGTACCATTGGTTTGGGTATGATGGATGACTTGCCTTTTCTTAATATTGGAAAACACACTATTGAACCAAATTCTACCCTTGTTATGTTTACGGATGGAGTTATTGAACTCGAAAACTCAAAAGACGAATTTTTTGAATTGGACCGCTTAATTAAATTGGTACAACAATACTACCCGCTCAACATGGAGGATTTAAACAATTTAATTTTTTCTAAATTAGATGAATGGAGAGGAACAAAACGTTTTGTAGATGATACGGCTATTTTTAGCTGTCGCTTTTTTTAACGCATTAAATACATCTTTCCAAAATCATTTTTAAAATAATTATCTGATTGATTTGAATAATGTTTTACATAATCATTCCCTTCTTTTACAATTACACGATATAAATAGACTCCATTAGCAAGTTGATCACCAAATTCATCTTTTCCATCCCAAGCATAGTCTGTTACTTGATTTCTACCAATACTCAAAGAACCTAATTCAGTGTTTGTAATCTCTTTAACTACTTTACCTGTGATGGTTAAAATCTGAATTTTAACATCCGTAGGCGGTGTGCTTCCTGTTAAAGTATAAACAAATTTAGTTTGTGTAGAAAACGGATTTGGATAATTCATCAAATAGGAGATCTGTTGTTCGTTTTGAACTTCGAATTGAATTTTATATTCATACTTTCCAGACAAATTTCCATTTCGATCTGCTCCTTGAACTTGCAATGTATATTTTCCATCCAGATCAAAAGCGGCAGGATAATTTATTCTAAATTTTTTGTTTTGAACATTAGCTGGGGTCCATTGCATAATTGTTTTTCCATTACCATCTGTAAATGGAATTCGAATTTGTTCACCTGTTGGTTTGGTTAAATACACCCAAAAATAGGATGTATCTGCATCTGAATCCATAACATCAAACTCATTTTCATCTTTTAAAGTGATTAGTATTTCAGATTTAGCTGGTATCAAATCACCATTCATGATATGTTTTCCATTAAAAGTTACATCTAACAATGGATTTTCATCATCTTTTTTGACATAAAAATTCCGTTGACAAACATTATTAAAATGATATTGTTCCGGTTGATCGGTTAGGTTGCCATTCAGATAAGGATTAACCTCCATAAAAATGGTATTCTCACCACTGAACCCTTTTGTATCAAATACTATAGTATCGTTTAAATAAGCAGATTTTCTTAATGAATCTTGTCTATTGTAATCTAAATAATGAAGATTATTATTTTTGTCTCTTAACCAATAATTCACTTTGAGTGAATCCATTGACCAATCACTTATATTTTTAATTGAAACACCAAACTTTCCTTTCATTCCTTCTCGTATTGTATCTGAATTTGGAAACCATACATACATTTCCTTCGGATCCAATGCAGCTTCTGGAACAGGTGTATACAATACTCTCAAATATTTAATTTGAGCTGGTGTTTTAGTTTTTCGATCTAAATAATCAGTGGTAAACTTCAAATAAACTAAAGTATCAGGAAAGATTGAACTAATATTAACAGAATCTCTTTCTGTAAAAACATGATTAACAGATTTAATTAAACCATAATTTTTATCAAAACCTTCCATTTTCAAATATGTAGTATCATTGCCAGATTCTAATCCATTTTGATTCCAGTAAATTTTATCCCATTTACGAGCTGGACCTAATAATGGGGTTATCTCCTGTCCACGGTTATCCAGGCTTCGCATATTTGTTTTCAAATTTAAATACTCCCCGTTATATTGAGCAACTCGTTCTATTACAGATGTTTTATCCCCTTTTCGACAATAAAAAATAAAGGAGCGATTTTGTCTATTAGGGTAAATACTATCTGATCCTAAATTCTTGAAAGTTTGATAAAGTGAAGGAAGCAAAGCACTCCATTGACCATAATCAGCAGTTTTCATGGCATAAACAATTAAATAGTGCCCTATTGGAACTACGTTTTCAACCATATTTTGGAAATTTTTTAAACTTTGAGGGTCGTATTGATTAAAAATAAAATACCCCTCTGTCCTTGACCTACAAGATCCATTCTCATTTAAATTCCCGAAATTATTCCCTACATTCTGATTTTGATAATGGGTTCTCCAAGGTTTTAATGTAATAGGATCAATAACAACAACATGTAAAGATGGAAAAGTACTACTACAAGTCGCATAATCTTGCATCTCATTATTAATCAAATAATCTGATACTGAATACATATATTGTGAAGTAGGGTTATCGTATACTCTCACTTCTAATTTCATAGAAATAGAGTCAAATTCTCGCAAACGCTTATCTTCAATGAATTTTAGTTTATTCACATCATTATTTAAAAATTGACCAAAAGAAGACTGCCCCCAACCATATCGATCTTTAATATATTGAAAAGAACTATTTTTCCAATTCTTTTGTATAGAATCAATAGATACTCTCCAAAAATAAACTACACTATCTTTACAGATAAGAGGCTCATTTATATTTGTTACACTTGATTTCCAATCAGTATACCGAACTTCTTGAACACCTCCCGATTGACTTACTTTTGCAACTTTTTTAAAAGGAGAATCAAAATGATATGAAGTATCAATCTCAAAAACATAATTTAGTTTTCCTGAAAAAGGATTGGTAGTTGATGCTTTTAGTGTTATAGTATCATAGGCAATGATAGCAAAATCATAAGGATAAACTGGTGTAATTCCGTCAATAGCAATGTTTAAATTTATTCTAACTTGATTATTATCTACCTCATCATATTGTTCTTTCACATATGAAGGAATATCTACTCGAATGTCAAATTGATTTTGACCTATAGAGATATTAGATTGAACAGGGAATTTTAGTTGTAAGGTATCTAAATACTTTACTCCATTAACCAATACACGATATGTAGAATCTGTATTGTATTTTGGGAATTTTCGATTTATTTCAATTTGAAAGGTATCTGATGATACTTTGCCAAGATTTTTCAAAGCAATATGTAATGTGATTGAATCTGTGGAAAAATCAATTTTATTTGGTGTAAATCGAATTGACTGTTCTGCAATCTCGAACTCAGGATTTTCGTGAGAATTTATTTTTAGCATCGGATCACCATTCAACGACATACTAAAACAAGTAGATTCATCTAATTCATTTACTGGTGAACTGTAAATATCTTTAATTGCTAACCTAATATGTTCTCCCAATGTTCCTCCATAATTTTGATTCGCAAATTGCCTATATAGAGCAGTTGTATATTTATTCATATAGAAATCATAACCCAAGGAAGAAGGTGATAAGAAAGCAATACCTCCAGCGTTTGGAATACTCAATAAACGATGACTAAATGATTGTTGCGAAGAATATACATCCCCTGAATTACAGCCATTACCAATAACAAATGGATATTTACCTTTGTTATTCCAATTTTCCGGATCATCAATACCTACATCAAAGCTTGCCGCATTAGAATGACCAAAAAAGTTCATTACACTCACACCTTCCTCAATACGTTTAGTGACTTTTTTCAAGAGTATAGGGTCAATTGGCGCACTGGTTTGTTTTTTAACAGTAGTAACATAACCTCCGAAGTGTTTTTCTTTAACAATAGCTTCCATTCCTGCCAAGTAACTTTGGAATGAACTTTGCTGATAACTTGTTGAACCTCCTGCAAAATGTAAAATATGTTTTTGCCAATCTTTTGTCTGGCTACTATATAGAGAATTTAAATCTTGTTGTAGTTCAAATTCTTTCACTTTTGATAAATAAGTTTCGAGTTCAACATTTGATAAAACAGTAATTCGACCCGTAGGAATCAAAGGAACCATGTTACCGTTAAAATTTGCAGTATAAGCTACATCACTTGATGGAGAACCAAATACAGGAACTAAATTTTGAGCATACACTCCTCCATTGTATTTCATAGCACTATTTGCAATTGCTTTTCCGACTAAAAACAGACCTTTTGGTTTATTCAACCCCTGATCATACATCTGTTTTGAAAATCTTCTAATTGCCATAAAATGTTTTGGAATACCTCCACCATATTGCAAATAAAGTTCATCAACTGCAGCAAAAACCACATTATGACCTCCTCCTTCTTTGGAAGTACGATAAGAAGCATAATTTACAGCGGAAGACTGTAACGATAAAGGATAAATCATCAAAATCGCATTTTCACTACTTATTTTAGAGTAATTTGTAAAATACCCTGTAATATTCACTGGAACAACGACTGAAACATTTTTTACTTTTGACAAATCACCGATATATAATTGTTGTTCAGAACTTAACAAACTATTTGGTATTACAAATTCTAAACTTGTACCATTGATCGCTGGTGCAATATATTTCAATTGGTCACCTAGTAGAAAAGCAAACGGCTTTTGAATCGTGTGATTTTTAACACTTAACCTTATTTTAGAATTTGTTTTACTATTAAAAACAGAGAAGATACCATTATTTGAACCGTTTAGAGAGGTAATTTGAGGTACTTTTTGTTCTATGTAACCTAATCCTTGAAAATCAGTAAGGGCACCTTGATCATTGATAATTGCATAATTAAAAACTCCATTATTAATTAATTTTTGAGTGGGCAAAGTTATTTTAGAGTTAATTAACTTATAACCAGTGAAAATAGTATCTATTAAAGTTTCATTCGATTTTTTTAGTGAAATTCGGAAATGATGATTCCCTTTACCAGTAAAGGATGCATTAGAATGTGAGGTGTTTTTAAAACTAAACTCTGTTAATGGCGCATCACTTCCTGAATAAAGTAAATCATTATTAACCAAACCCATATCAAAAGACTGATTTGCACTAACTCCATCAACATTAAAAGTCCATCCCTCACCAGGCTTATATAATGAGCTTAATTGACCATTCGAGCCATTTGACTCAAAGTAATAACTAGAATTCGAACCAATACTTTTTTGGACCCAATAGTTAGCAGGATTCAAATTAGAATATGACACAGTCGTATCATACTGAAAACGTTTATTTATATTTTGATTATTCCAAGTAAAAAAATAAGTCAAAGTATCGTTAATCAAACTTACAGCAGGATTTCCAATATCTTCGGGATTTTCATATAATAAAGAATCTAACCAACCATCGTTTCTTGTAGCATAAAACAAAATATAATCACCAGAATCTAATTGATTATCTCCCCGGTCATAAATATAAACAGGCACTTCCCTTTCTCTAGCAAAAATTTGAATATTAGAAGATTTAAATTGAGTAACGTCTACCCCACTATTCCGTAAACTAGAATAATCTAATTTATAAAACCCATTTTGTATTATTTTAAACGTATAATATTTTTGACTATAATTTATCCACTCATTCCCATGTTTCTGAGCCAATAAAGTCAAATTTAAAAGACTTATTACCAAAAGTATGTGTAATCGATTCAAAATCATAAATTACTTGAAAATGAATTAAATGAAATTCTTAGTGAAAAAACATGAGAATACATCGCAGTAGACACATCGCCGATATCTGTAAACGCATAGTC
>JBKCEW010000169.1:0-13288 GCA_046304235.1 Crocinitomicaceae bacterium
AAATTATAAAATTGATGATATTAATCATTTAAACCTCAAAGAAGAAAAGAAAATAAGTGACAATCAACTATCTAAATTTGAGCTAATTAATAAATTTGATTCTACATTCCTTGAATTAGATAAGTCAAATATATCTCAAAATACAACCAACGACCAAAAACATTATAACATAAACAAAGGAATGGAAATGAAAGAGCTTAAACAAGACAGCTCAAGTCAATTTAAATTCAATAAAAACATCACAAATAAGGTTAGTTTCAATCCTATTGCAACTAAAATAAATCTTAGCGAAGACTCAATCTCGAAAATGACAAATAAAAACGTCGAAATTAATACAGAAAGAATTAAAAAGGTAGATGGAAAGTTAATAGATAGTTTATCAACTAGCAACGATACAAAACAAAAAGAACAATCAAATCAACTTCTTGCACTTAATCAAGTAATAAGCAATGATAATGATGAAAATGAACTTATTAAGAATAAAACTAATCAAGATACACAGTCAAATATTAATAAAGTTGATATTGACAATGCTGAATTTGAAAATAAAGGAAAAGAGAATCAAAACACTTCTATAGATAAACTTAAGAATATTGATCGAAAAAACTATGACGCTAATATTGATGCAAACAAAAAAGATTATCAAAATGAGTTTTCAACTATTGATCAATTGAATACTAATATGTCTAAAATCAATACCGCTTATGTTTCAACAAATAAAACATCTGATGCAAATGTAATTTCTAATGAGTCAAATAATTTATCTGAAAATTATGATTCTGAAGAAAAAAAACAATTTGATAAATCTCAAGATATAAGAGATTTATTTGAAAATATAGATAATAAGACTTTCAAATTAGACGATAAAGCAGCAAATTCACTTGGAGCATCTTATCCAGAAGGAGTAACTGAAGAATCATTCAATAAAAATGATGATAGAGGACTTGCATACGCTGTAATCACCAGAAGAATTGTTGTAAAGAATGGTTTTGGAGCAGTTTTTGTCAGAACAGTTACTAAAAACTCTATTACTTACACAAAAGATAACCAACCAATTACTGAACATGTATGGCAAATTGAAACCCAAAATGCTAACATGAAAAAAAACTAATTCCATGACAAAAAAAGTCCATTTTATTGCAATTGGAGGAAGTGCTATGCACAATTTAGCAATTGCACTTAGTAGAAACGGATATAAAGTTACTGGTTCAGACGATGAAATATTCGAACCTTCGGCATCACGACTAAAAAAACAAGGAATTTACCCTTCTAAAATAGGTTGGAATGCAAATATGATTACTTCAGACTTAGAAGCAGTAATCTTAGGGATGCATGCTCGAAATGATAACCCTGAATTATTAAAAGCAAAAGAATTAGAGATACCAATTTATTCTTATCCTGAGTATTTATATCAACAAAGCATCAATAAAAAAAGAATTGTAATTGGAGGAAGTCATGGAAAAACAACCATTACATCTATGATTTTACATGTCGTATCTAAACTCGGTTTAGATGTTGACTATATGGTAGGTGCACAACTAGAAGGATATGATTGTATGGTGAAATTAACAGATTCAGCCCCTTTTATGATACTTGAAGGAGATGAATATTTAAGTTCTCCCATAGACAGAAGACCAAAATTTCATTTATACAAACCACATGCAGCAATAATTAGCGGTATCGCTTGGGATCATATCAATGTGTTTCCAACTTTTGAAAATTATATTGAGCAATTTGATCTATTTTGTAATTGTATTGAACCCAATGGAACTTTAGTATACAATAATGAAGATACTGAAGTTAAAAAATTAGGAGAGAAGTTTTCAAATAAAATAAATACTATACCATATAATACTCCTATTTACAATATAAAGAATAATGGTACTGAAGTTGAATTTGAAAACAAACTTTATAGCCTCAAAATTTTCGGTGAACATAATTTGCAAAATGTTTTTGGTGCAATGACTTTAAGTAAGGAATTAGGAATTACACCTGAACAATTTTTAAATGAATTATCAGATTTTCAGGGTGCCGGAAAGAGACTTCAAAAGGTAGTTGAAACAGATACTTTTGTAATGTTTAAAGATTTTGCACATTCACCTTCAAAATTAATGGCAACAACTAAAGCGGTAAAAGAACAATATCCTGACAGAGAATTGGTAGCTTGTATGGAATTACATACATTTTCTTCGCTTAAAAAGGAATTTTTACCACATTACGAAAACACGATGGATAAAGCTGACCATGCATTGGTTTATTTTAATCCTCATGTTGTGGAACATAAAAAATTAGAACCAATTTCTGTTTCGCAAGTTAAATCAGCCTTTGGAGGAGATGTGTCTGTGGTTAATGAAACCAAAGCAGTCCTTCAATTTATTAAATCTTTTGATTTCTCCAATAAAGTTCTATTAATGATGAGTTCAGGAACATTTGATGGAATAAATTATGATGAATTAGGTGAGGAATTAAAACAATAAGAATCTTACTTTATGCAACTTAAAAGAGTTTTTCTTCTTAATTCTAAATTAAAATTTTGTTCAATTCTATTTCGAATCATTTTTGTATTAATTTCTTTAGTAGGATTTAATGCCTCTTCAATGATAGAAATCAATTCTCTTGTAGATTTTTTATTCAAGATATATCCGCTATCTCCAACTATAAAGGGCATGGCACCTACAGATGAAACGATTGGAATACATTCGCATAACATTGCTTCACATAGCGCATTTGGAAATCCTTCACTCATAGAAAGTTGTAAATAGAATTGTTTGGATGAAATAAAATCAGCTAATTCTGTATTTGGTATAGGGTCTAATAAAATAATATTCCGTGGAACTACTTTATGATTAATACTACTTCCACCAACAATATAAAACTTACACTCAGGTAAAAGGGGAGCAACTTCAAAAATTAAATCAATTCCTTTTAACTGAAACCCAAATCTACTCCCTAGATTTGCTCCAACTGTAACAAAAGTTTGTGGTTCTTTAACTTTTGTGCATTTCCATAATTCTGAATCGTACCCATTATTAATCACTTTAAAAGGTGTTTTAATATTCTTTATGAAATATTTGTATCCTTGAAAAGGGAAATCATTAGACTGATAATCATATTTATATTCTACTAATGTATCATCAACAGGAAGTAGAAGGGAAGCATTTTTCAAACTAATGGTAGTTGCAATTTTCAATCCTTTCTTGAAGAAATTACCATATCGAATTGAAGGAAATGAAACACAATCTGTTCCACCCAAAACAATGATACTTTTTTTCCTTAAAATTTTAGAAATTAAACTCGGTAAAACAGAATGATACCCGCCAAATTGAGTTATGTAAATGTTCGAATTAAAAAGATTTTTAAGAATAAATAAAAATTGACTAATAAAAAAAAAAGGTACTTTCTTTTTATTCGTAACGTCAAAATGAAAAATTATAAGTTCAAATTCTTTTTCAATGATTTCAATATCTTTTTTTACAAAAGAAGATAAACCGTTATGAAAATACAGAATTTTTTTCACTAAAATCTTGCTTTGATATTTTGTATCAATTGCTTTATTTTTGAAACTAATTCAAGTGATTTTATTTCCGTATTTCGAATAAATACAATAGATAAATAATTATTTACGTTTGTGTGAATTGAATATGGAATAATTGAATGAACCTGAAAACCAAATGGATAAGTATTATTCAGTAAATCCTGCATTGAAAGTGATTGATCTATTATTTGTAATTGCTCTGGTCTGTTATTACGAGTGAAATTTAAAGAATTTGGTTCAGGAATGTTTATCAATAATTTTGCATTTGGAGAACAATATTTTGAAATTCTTTCAAATAAAGCTTTATGTTCTTCAACTGGAATATGTTCAAGTACATCTGGGAAAACAACAAAATCAAATTTAATTTCACTTTCAAAATCAGTCATATCTGTACATATAAATGAAGCGTTTTTTTGTGAATTAAATTTTTTTGCTAATTCAATACTTTTAGGTGAAATATCGCACCCAACAAATTTACCAGCATTTATAAAAGGGATAATTAGAGTACTAACGGTACCAATACCACAACCTATTTCCAGTACATTTGAATTTGAAAGTAAGCCAATCTCTTTGAGTTTTTTGAAAATTAATCTATGTCTAACGCTTACACCTATTTTTTTTTGATTATCAGTAAATGTATCGTAAAAGTCTTTAACGTTTTGTTTAGATTCACTCATGCGTATAAAATAATAAGGGAGCCAAATTGACTCCCTCAAATATAATAGATTAAAATATAATAGAAAAGTTTTAAACCCTTCCTGGATATACTTTTAATGCTTCCTCTAGAATTCGAACAGATTTCTTAAGTGAATCTTGATTTAAAACATAAGCTATTCTTGCTTCATTTAATCCAGATCCAGGAGTAGAGTAGAATCCACTTGCTGGAGCCATCATTACTGTTGCTCCTTCAAATTCAAATTCTTCCAATAACCATTGACAGAATTTTTCTGCACTATCAACTGGGAATTTAGCAACACAATAGAATGCACCACTTGGTTTAGGACAAAATACACCAGGAATACTATTTAAACCATCCACCATAATATTTCTTCGAATAACATATTCGGAAACTACATTATCGAAATAAGATTGAGGCGTATTTAATGCTGCTTCAGAAGCAATTTGATCTATCGTAGGTGGAGATAAACGTGCTTGACCGAATTTCAATGCTGATGAAATAACTTCTTTGTTTTTAGAAATTAAAGCACCGATACGAGCTCCACACATTGAATATCGTTTAGAAACAGAATCAATCATAATGACATTATTTTCGATTCCTTCCAAATTCATTGTAGAAAAAGGAACTGCTCCATCGTAACAAAATTCACGATACACTTCATCTGCAAATAAGAATAAATCATGTTTCTTAACTATATCTCTTAATTTTTCTAATTCTTCTTTGGAATATAAATAACCTGTTGGGTTTCCAGGGTTACAAATCAATATAGCTTTCGTTTTAGATGTGATTTTTTTCTCAAACTCTTCTACAGGAGGTAAAGCAAATCCACTTTCAATAGATGAAGCAACAGGAATTACCTTTAATCCTGCAGTAACAGCAAAACCATTATAATTAGCATAAAAAGGCTCAGGAATAATTACTTCATCTCCTGGATCACAAGTAGTCATAAAACCAAAAATTAAAGCCTCAGATCCACCAGTTGTAATTATAATATCTTCAGAATTCACTGGAATACCTGTTTTTTGATAATATGCTGCTAAACCATTTCTATATGATTCAAAACCAGCAGAATGACTATATTCAATCACTTTTTGATCAAAATTTTTGATTGCATTTAATGCAACTTCAGGCGTTTCAATATCCGGTTGACCAATATTTAAATGGTAAACAACTTTTCCTTTTTTCTTTGCTGCATCAGCAAAAGGTACCAATTTACGAATTGGTGACGCAGGCATATCTACTGCTTTTTGTGCTATTTTAGGCATATTAAAAATTTTACTCACAAATTTAGTAAATCTTCGCTTTTTAAATAAAAAGGTTTCTTTTTTTTATTGATTGTTATCTAATGAAAAATAAAGCATGTTTATATTTGTGAAAACTCAATTTTAAATGAATTTTTTTTATACTATTTTAATTTATATAAGTCTATCTTTTTCATTTCAAAAAAAAGAAAAAATAAATGGCTTAGAGAATCTTACTGATATACAATCTTTAAACCCATCAATCCAAATTGACATCAAATATGCTACAACTGATAATTTTATGCACAAACAATTATATTTCAATATAAACAAGATATATCTTCAACCTGATGTAGCATTAAGACTTTCTAAATGTCAAAAATTTCTAAAAAAAATAAATCCAGATTACAGTCTACTTGTTTATGATGGAGTTAGACCACTTTCTGTTCAAAAAGCAATGTGGGATGCTTTAGACTCTATACCTCCAGCAAAAAGAGGTAAATTCGTTTCAAATCCTGCCAACGGAAGTGTTCATAATTATGGTGCTGCCGTCGATTTAACAATATGTGATAAACATGGTAAAGCTTTAGATATGGGAGCGGGTTACGACGACATTAGGGAAATTGCTTACCCATCGAAGGAAGAATATTATTTTAAATTAGGATTATTAAAACCAATACACATTCAAAACAGAAAATTATTACGTAAGGTAATGGAATACCAAAATTTTAGAAATATTCCAACTGAGTGGTGGCATTTTAATGCATGTTCTAGAAAAGAAGCAAAAATCAAATATAAAATTATTCCTTAAATTTCAGTTTTTAATATCCGACTTACTCTAAACAGGGATTAATCACGATTTATTTTCCTATATTCGCGTAAATATGCTTGCTATATGCTAGAACAAACAATCAACTTTAAAATTACTCAAACACCTGAGTCAAGAGTTACGCAGGTGGATTGGGAAAACCTTCCATTTGGTAGACTTTTTTCAGATCACATGTTGTTGATGGAATATGCAAATGGAGAGTGGCAAACACCTGAAATACTTCCTTTTGGCCCAATTCCTGTTCATCCTGCGACTTCTGCATTACATTATGGTCAAGCGATATTTGAAGGAATGAAAGCTAACAAATCCCCAGAAGGAGAAGTTTTAATTTTCAGACCTGAAATGAATGCCAAACGTTTTCAAGAGTCTTGCGAAAGAATGGGAATGCCTTTGATCCCTGAAACATTATTTGTTGAATGTGTTAGAAAATTAGTAGACTTAGATAGAGAATGGATACCTAACAAACCTGGTTATTCACTATACATAAGACCATTTATGTTTGCTACTGATGAATTTGTAGGTATTAGACCGTCTGATAATTATAAATTTATGATTTTTGCATCCCCTGTAGGTGCATATTATTCGGAACCAGTAAATGTTTTGATTGAAGAACATTATACACGTGCAGCTGAGGGTGGGGTAGGCCGAGCAAAAGCAGCTGGAAACTATGGAGCTTCCTTATTTCCAGCAAAATTAGGTCAATTAAAAGGATATCATCAATTGCTTTGGACAGATGCTAAAACTCATGAATATGTGGAAGAATCCGGTACAATGAATATTGTTTTTATCATCAATGGAAAACTAGTTACTCCTTCTGAAGAAAGCGATACTATATTGAGAGGAATAACTAAACGTAGTGTAATTGAAGTTGCTCAATCTTGGGGGGTTGAAATTGAAGAACGAAAAGTTACTGTGAAAGAAATCATCGAAGCAATTAAAAATGGTTCTTGTACTGAAGTATTTGGTGCTGGTACTGCGGCTACGATTGCACACATAAACAAAATAGGATTTAGAGGTGAAGATTTTTTCTTACCTGCTATTGAATCAAGGTCTTTTTCACTAAAAATGGAGAAATATTTAAATGACCTAAAAAATGGTTTAATTGAAGACGAATTTGGTTGGCTATTAAAAGCTTAACTACTTTTAGTTCATAATAAAAGGGTGTCTTTTGGACACCCTTTTCTATTTTATAAAATTTTCTATGTTATTTTATCATTCCTTCTCTTCTTAATAATGCTTTAGGATCAGCATCTCTACCTCTAAATCTTCGGTATAAAATTGAAGGATGTTCACTACCTCCTGCAGATAAAACATTGTCATGGAATGATTTGGCTACTTCTTTATTGAAAATACCTTTCTCTTTGAAAGCCTCAAAAGCATCTGCGTCAATTACTTCTGCCCATTTATAACTATAATAACCAGATGAATACCCTCCTTGAAAAATATGCGAAAACGAACAACTCGTAATTGTTTCTTTCACAACTGGGAATAAGTCTGTTTGTTTTACAGCTTGTAATTCAAAATCTTTTACGCTTTCAACATGAGAAGTATCTTGACTGTGCCATGCCATGTCAATCTTACCTAATCCAATTTGTCTAATGGCAGCTAAACCACTCTGGAAATTTGCACTATCAACAATTTTTTGAATAAGTTCTTCTGGAATTGATTCACCAGTTTCATAATGTTTAGCAAATAAGTCCAAACACTCTTTTTCGTAACACCAATTTTCAAGAATTTGTGATGGTAATTCTACGAAATCCCAATAAACACTTGTTCCTGTAATTGACGAATAAGTACCATTCGCACACATACCATGTAAAGCATGTCCAAACTCATGGAATAAGGTAGTTACTTCATTAAAAGTAAGAAGCGATGGCTTGTTGGATGTAGGTTTAGTGAAATTACAAACAATTGAAATATGTGGACGCACATTGATTCCATTTTCGATTTTTTGATTTCTAAATGAAGTCATCCAAGCACCTTGTCTTTTTCCTGCTCTCGGAAAGAAATCCATGTAAAGCAAAGAAACATGATTTCCATTTGCATCTTTTACTTCATACGTCATTACTTCTGGATGATATTTGTCGATATCACTACGTAATTCAAAACTTAAGTCGTATAAGTTCTTAGCGGTTTGAAAAACACCCTGGATTACATTTTCTAATTTAAAATATGGCTTTAAAACTTCATCATCAATAGAGAATTTTTCCTTTTTCAATTTTTCTGAATAAAAAGGTAAATCCCAACGTTGTAATTCCTCTGGTCCACCAATGCTTTTTGCATATGCTTTAATTTCTTCGAATTCCTCCTTCGCAGCAGGTAGAGCATATGTTAAAATTTCATCTAAGAAAGAATAAACTGTAGTTGGATTTTTAGCCATACGTTCTTCTAAAACGAAATCAGCATGGGATATATATCCAAGGATAGTCGCTCTTTTATGTCTTAATCCTGCAATTTTTTTAATTATCTCACTATTATCTCGTTCATTTCCTTTAAATGCTTTTGAGCCAAAAGCTAAAAAAATTTCTTCTCTTAAATGCCTGATTTCAGAATAGGTAATAAATGGAAGATATGACGGGAAGTCTAATGTAAATACCCAAGCATTTTCGATTTCTTTCTCCTGGGCTGTAAGTTTAGCCGCTTCGATTGCTCCTTCTGGTAATCCTGCCAACAAACTCTCATCTGTAATAACCAACTTGTAATCATTACTTTCAGCAAGCACATGTTGTCCAAAAGTTAATGATAAAGTAGCTAACTCTTTATCGATTGAACGAACTTCTACTTTTGCTTCATCAGATAATTTAGAACCATTCCTTACAAAACCTTTGTAGGTTTTATCTAATAACGTTTTTTGTTCGGTAGTTAAATTTTCTTCATTTTGATGATTAAAAACATACTCCACTTTTTGAAATAAATCAGCATTTAACATGATATCATTTCCATAAGCTGTTAAGCGGGGTGAAATCTCTTGAGCTAATTCTTGTAATTTTTCACTAGTCTCTGCTTCATGTAGATTATAGAAAATATTTCCAAGCAAGTCTAATATTTTACCACTATTATCTAAAGCAGAAATGGTGTTTTCAAATGTTGGAGTTTCTTGATTTTGAATGATTGCTTCTATATCTTTTTTACCTTGTATTACGCCTTCTTCTAAAGCAGGTAAATAATGTTCTGTTTTCAACTTTTCAAATGGAAATGATTGAAAAGGAGTTTCAAATTTTTCTAAAAAAGGATTCATATTTTATTTAGTTTAATTCAAAAAAAAAGCTGCTCGTAAGCAGCTTTAAATATAATAATGAAATAATTAAGCTAATACACCCATTACTTCAGCCATCTTTTTACCTATTTCAGCTGGAGAATCAACTACGTGAATTCCACACTCTCTCATAATACGTTTTTTAGCCTCTGCTGTATCATCGTGTCCTCCAACAATAGCACCAGCATGTCCCATTGTTCTTCCAGCAGGAGCAGTTTCACCAGCGATAAAACCAACAACAGGTTTAGTACCATTTTCTTTTACCCAACGAGCTGCAATTGCTTCTAAGTTACCTCCGATTTCACCAATCATGATGATCCCCTCTGTTTCAGGATCATTCATTAATAATTCAACCGCTTCTTTAGTAGTAGTTCCAATAATTGGATCTCCACCAATACCGATAGCTGTAGTAATACCTAAACCAGCTTTAGCAACTTGGTCAGCAGCCTCATATGTCAATGTTCCTGATTTTGAAACAATACCAATTTTACCTTTTTTGAAAACAAAGCCTGGCATAATTCCTACTTTAGCTTCACCAGCAGTAATAACACCTGGACAGTTAGGTCCGATTAAACGGCAATCAAATCCTTTGATGAATTCTTTTGCTTTCACCATATCGTTAACAGGAATACCTTCAGTAATACAAACGATTACTTTAATACCTGCATTGGCAGCTTCCATAATTGCATCCGCAGCAAATGCTGGTGGAACAAAGATGATCGAAACGTCAGCCTTAGTAGCCTCAACTGCATCTGAAACAGTGTTAAAAACAGGTCTTTCTAAATGTGTCGAACCTCCTTTTCCTGGAGTCACACCACCAACTACGTTTGTTCCGTACTCAATCATTTGTGAAGCATGAAAAGTTCCTTCACCTCCAGTAAATCCTTGAACTATTACTCTAGAATTTTTATTTACCAATACAGCCATTTTGCGGATATTATTTAAAAACGTCTCAAAAGTAGAATTTTGTTACGTGATTCACAACTAATATTTATAAAAATAATTCAAAACGAATTGTTCAATTGTTTATTTATCCTTCAAGTTAACCTCAAAACGTTTTTTACACTATTTATTTCTTACTTTAAATAATTATCTTTGTATAAATTCGAATAAAAATGATTGAAATTCCTAAAACATACGAAGCATCAAAAGCTGAACAAAAATGGTATCCTTACTGGTTAAATAAAGGTTATTTTCATTCTACACCTGATGAAAGAGAAGCATATACAGTTGTAATTCCTCCACCAAATGTTACTGGAGTTTTACACATGGGACATATGTTAAACAATACCATTCAAGACGTCCTTGTTAGAAGAGCTCGTATGTTAGGAAAAAATGTTTGTTGGGTTCCTGGTACAGATCATGCCTCTATTGCTACTGAGGCTAAGGTTGTTCAAAAACTTAGAAAAGAAGGAATTAAAAAATCTGACTTAACTCGAGATGAATTCATGGTTCATGCCATGGAGTGGAAGGATAAGCATGGTGGAATTATTTTAGATCAATTAAAGAAGTTAGGTGCTTCATGTGATTGGGAAAGAACGTCATTCACTATGGATCCAGAATACTCTGATTCAGTAATAGATACATTTATTGACCTACATAAAAAAGGAAAGATTTACCGTGGTGTTCGAATGGTAAATTGGGACCCTGAAGCTACAACAGCATTATCAGATGAAGAGGTTATATACAAAGAAGTTAATTCTAAACTTTATCATGTTCGTTATAAAGTTGCAGAAACTGAAGACCAATGGGTTACAATTGCCACAACAAGACCTGAAACTATTTTAGGAGACTCTGCAATATGTGTTAATCCAAACGATGAGCGTTACAAATCTTTACATGGTAAAGAAGTTATTGTTCCACTAACAAATAGAAGAATCCCTATCATTTCCGACGAATATGTTGATATGGAATTTGGTACCGGTTGTCTAAAGGTTACACCTGCTCATGACATAAATGACTATGAATTAGGAAAAAAACACAATTTAGAAACGATAGATATTTTCAACGATAATGGAAAACTCAATGAAAATGGTTTACATTATGAAGGTAAAGATCGTTTTGATGTTAGAAAAGAAATTTCGAGAGAATTAGACGAGAAAGGATATTTAGTAAAAACAGAAGATCATATCAATAAAGTAGGTTTTTCTGAAAGAACAGACGCAGTAATTGAACCTAAATTGTCCTTACAATGGTTCGTTTCGATGAAAGAACTTTCTGAACCAGCGCTAGTAAATGTCATGAATGGTAATATTGCTTTCCATCCAGAAAAATTCAAAAACACTTACAAGCATTGGTTGGAAAATGTGAAAGACTGGTGTATATCTCGACAATTATGGTGGGGACATAGAATTCCTGCATGGTATTATGGACAAGGATCTGATGATTTTGTTGTTGCAAAAACAATGGAAGAAGCGATTCAATTTGCTACTGAAAAAGCAGGAAGAACAATTAATGCTTCCGATTTAAAGCAAGATGAAGACGTTCTAGATACTTGGTTTTCAAGTTGGTTATGGCCAATTTCTGTCTTTAACGGTATTACCCGACCTGGAAATGAAGAAATAAAATATTATTACCCTACCAATGATTTAGTTACTGCTCCTGAAATTATGTTTTTCTGGGTCGCTAGAATGATCATTGCTGGTTACGAATACATGGGTGAACTTCCATTCAAAAATGTATACTACACAGGTATTGTTCGTGATAAATTAGGAAGAAAAATGTCAAAATCACTTGGTAATTCTCCTGACCCTTTAGATTTAATTGATAAGTACGGTGCTGATGGGGTAAGAGTAGGTATTCTTATATCTTCCCCTGCAGGTAATGATTTACCATTTGATACAAGTCAATGTGAACAAGGTAGAAATTTTGCCAATAAGATTTGGAATGCATTCCGTTTGGTTACATCCTGGGAATTGAAAGACATAGAACAACCAAACTCATCGGTGAAAGGTATTGAATGGTTTCATGCTAAATTCAATCAACAATTAACAGAGATAAATGAATTGTTTGAAAAATTCAAGATTTCAGAAGCATTGATGGCTATTTATAAATTAGTTTGGGATGACTTCTGTTCTTGGTATTTAGAAATTATCAAGCCAGGTTATGAACAACCAATTGATAGTGAAACGTATAAATCTACAATTACTTTCTTCGAAAATATATTGAAATTAATTCAACCCTTTACTCCATTTATCGCTGAGGAGTTATGGCATTTAATCTCTGAAAGAAAAGAAGGAGAAGATTTGGTGATTACAGCTTGGCCGTCCATTGAAAAATATGACGAAATGGTATTAAAAAACTTTTTACACGCAGAAGAAATTATTACAAATATTAGAAATGTTAGAAAAGAAAATAATATTGCTAATAAAGTGAAAATGGATCTTTTTGTGAAAAAAAATGAAGATTTAGATTCTAGTTTTGATTCAGTAGTTGTTAAAATAGGTAATTTATCTCAACTTGAATATGTTACTGAAAAAATTGTAAATGCGAATTCTTTTTTAGTGAAATCAAATGAATTTTATATCCCTTTCGGAGACTCAGTTGATTTAGAAGCAGAAAGAAAAAAAATAGAGGAGGAGTTAGATTACACCAGAGGATTTTTAAAAATGGTTCAAGGAAAATTAACCAATGAAAAATTTGTTTCTGGTGCACCTGAGGCAGTGGTTACAAATGAAAGAAAAAAAGAAGCCGATGCAATTCAAAAAATCGCCATACTTGAAGACAAACTAGCTAGTTTTGTATAATT
>JBKCEW010000170.1:0-55164 GCA_046304235.1 Crocinitomicaceae bacterium
AATACGATTCGTCCACAGCCGTATTCGAGTAATTCGAATATTCAAATGTATCGTTACAGCCCTAGTACTGAACTGATATTTTGAACAACATTAACACAACTCACTGACCAAATTGTCCCTGAAAATGTCCCCTCGCCTTGGGCCATTTAGATTTACAAAATAGAATTGACAAATAAATCAATCAACCTTATTTCGTTGTTATCTGAAATCAATTGGTCTAAACAAATAATTTCTGTCTGATTACGATCTTTTCCTAGAATGAATTTCATAGTTAAAGATACTAAAAACCAATGATTTGAGCAAATGAAATAACGATATGTTATTGACAGTAAGGCTGTTGATTAAGTTGGGGTTTTTAGACAGTTTGACGTTTTGCCGCTTTGCGAAGGCGGGGATTTTCAGCACTAAACTTTATTAAATGCACAGAGCTTGAATTTAGCACTTCACTTTCATAGAAGCACGAAACCCCCGCTTTTGCAAAACGGCTGTTAGCAGATGTTTATTTAGTCATATTTTCAAGTTCTTGCATTAATTCGTCCTTTTCTTTTTCAGAATAGAAATTTGAACTAGCCAAAGAAGCATTGAATCTTTCTATCGTAATTGAATAATCGTTCTTCCTTTTTAATTGTATTTGTGCATTAAGTATATAAAGATATCCTTCAGAAAAACTGGGGTACGATTTCATTAATATTTCCCAAGCTTCAATAGACTTTTCAAATTGCCCTTCATTGTAAAATTGCCATCCTTTACCATTCAATACTCCAAGAGAGAATTCTAACTTACTGCCATAATTTGAAAGTATTTCTTTTTCTAGGCTGTTTAGTATGTTTAGTTCTTTTTGTTCTTCAGAAATGTATTTGGATTGAATCTTTGACCATTCTTCAAATATCTCGTAAAGTGAAACGCCAATTGTTAAGCCAGGCGTTGTGTTGTGGTCAGCTTCTTTAAAGAAAAAACCTTTGGCATCGAATAATGGAATATTGAGATTTTTAACGGCTGAATCCATTTTAATAAAATCGCTGGGATAGTCATTGCCAATTCCAAAACGATAATATTTTCGAGAAGAAAAAATTTGATTTTTCAGAGTAGTAATCGAGTCAATTAGAGAGACATTTTTTTGATTAAAAAAGGGGCTTAATGAAATTATTCCATTTAGTTCATTTATTCTTGAAAACAAGAGAGAACTAGTAAAGTAGCCGTATCTTGAATGTCCTATGAATATCCTGAAGGTAGAAGCATTATATTTATCCTCTAGCAGAGGAATCAGTTCTTCGAATAAAAATTTCTCATTTTCTGTTGCAAGACCTTCTTTATTGGATTCCTTGTGCAGTGTTTCTAAGTAGCGATATTCTTGTTTTGATTCAACACTGATTATTATTGAGGAAGGCATCTGGTAGTTACTTGTCAAGTAATCAATGGTATTTAGAATATAGTTGTGACTTCTTTGGTTTTGTTGATCAAAAACAATTATCAAAGGAAAATCTTGATTAACATTCTTTTGCCATTCAATGGGAACTGTAACAGTAATATTCTTATCAAAACCGAGATGTTTTGAAGTTAAAGTCGTATCCAATAGTTTTTTATAACTCTCATAGTTTTGTCCAAAAAGACTTGTGGTTAAAAGTCCAAGAAAAAATGTCAATATGAATGTTTGTTTCATCATTTTAAATATTTGCTAACGTTCCCACGCCTGGCGAAGGAGCCGATTTTAAAGTTAATTTTTTTGCGATCCAAGATCGTTTTGTTTTCAATTAAACGTTTATCGTGACCTAATTTTCGGCTCTTTTGCCAGACGTGTGTTAGCAATAGTTCTTAATTTATTTTAACTGCTTCATCAAATTTCCCGTCTTTCCCGTACATTCCTAAATTCCCGTTTTTTTCTAGTAAATAGTATTCGCCGTTTTCATTTCCATCAAGATATTTTACAAGACCATTTTGGATGCTTTCCGTTATTTCTTCTTCTGATGGATTTCCAGTTTTCCAATTAATTCTCATTATTTGTTTGCTTTTATCATTCTTGTAAAGAATAATTGTTGCGCCCATTAAACTTTTTTCACTTCTCCATTTACCAATAACTTCTCCTTTAATATCATCAACATTTGAAGTTTGCTCATCTTGTACTTCCGTTGAACCCAAGATTTCAATTTTTAGATCTGGTGAAAAATGACTAGTAGCCCAAACACCCGCACCTTCTGTTTTATCAGGGACGTAATAAAAAATCCATACATTTTTATATTGCCCTCTTTCATCTTTCAATTCGTTGGCAATAATTTTTAAAGTTTGTTCATCAACTTTTTTATTGATTCTTACTTCAATATTGGTTTTTTCAAGAAGTTCGTTTGGGTCTTCTTTTATGATTGAATATTCAACACCTTCAGGCAAATTTGAACCACCACAAGCAGTTAAAAATATTGCCAATAAAATATATAATATGCTTTTCATTGTTTCCGAGTTTTTATTGTGCGATTCCTAATAATAATATACATGAAGCAGCAATTTCATTTGTTTGTTGACTTGATAAATCTGGCTCCTTTGCAGATTCTTCAATACAATTCATTACTTCTGTTGCATCAGCCTTCATTTGAGTAAAATCACCTTCGTAATCTTTTGCATTTGCTACGAAATCGGCACAAGTTGCCAATTTATTTTTTTCGGTTGATGAATTCCAAGTTTGTAAACTGCTTTTATGCAATGTTCCACCGGCATACCATTCATCTTTTGGAGTTTCAGATTGTCCACCGCCACAAGAAGCAGTTAAAGTTAAAATGGATAGTGATAAAAAATAGATTACTTTTTTCATACTTATTTTTTGTTATTGGTTACTGTTTGAATTATTACTAACTTATATATAACCCTGATAAAATCATTTTTTGTCAGGCAAATCTCTCAAAATAGTTGGGCTTTGCCTGTGAATTATCAGGTTATATTTTTCAAATATACTCAATATTATAAATCGTCAAAAGGTGATTTTATCATTTTTATTATGCTCGTACTCACATGTGTATAAATTTCCGTTGTTTTTGAACTTCTGTGTCCAAGTAATTCTTGAATGTAGCGTAAATCTGTCCCATTTTCAAGTAAATGAGTCGCATACGAATGTCGAAGCCAATGTAAACTAACTGGTTTACCTATTTTAGCCTTTGTCAAACTTTGTTTTAATACACTCTCCAAGCTTTTTGCTGAATATTGTGTATTAGGAAATTGTCCTTCAAATAACCAAGTAATCGGCTTCCATTCTTTGTAATAGCTTCGTAATAATTCAATTAGTTTTGGGCTTATCGGTACAACTCGATCTTTTTTACCTTTTGCTTGTCTGATTAGTAGTAAATTTCGATTCGATTGGATGTCTTTTAGGGTTAAATTTAAAAGTTCTCCTCTTCTTAGTCCACACGCATAAATTAAGGAAAGCATCGCTTGATGTTTGATGTTTTTGGGTGCTTCTAAAATTGCTTTCACTTCTTCTTTGCTTAGTACATTGGGTAATTTTTTTTCTCGCCTTGGTCGGTGCAATAGCTCTACGACTATTTTTTTATTTTCAATGATTTGAAAAAACAATTTCAATGCATTTACTACTTGATTTTGATAACTGTTCGAAAGATTTTTTTGAATGATGTATTGGTTGTTAAAAACAATTAGATCATTATGGTTGATTTCTGAAATTGGTTTAGAACTAAAAAATCGTAAAAAAGTACTTACTGTTTCTTTGTATGTTTTGATAGTGGAAGGGCTATATCTTTTTGAAAGCAAATATTGATTAAATTTTTCAAGATGTAGTTTATGTTCTTCCGTTAAAGGTGATAGTACAGGGTTTTGAGTTTGTATTTGAACCTTATTAATAGGAGTTTTCATTTCCATTCCGGAATAATCCAACCAATACCTCCCGCGAAGTAGCTGAAAAAGTTCTTTTTTTAGAGCAGGGTAGTAGGGGCTTATCCAAGATTTTAGTTCACTATTCCAATGAAATCCTTGAATTTGATTTTTTAAGGTGTTTAGAAGCGTTTCATTTTCCTTGAACTTATAAACAACTTTATTTGTTTGATTATAAGTGTTTTGTGTTATGATTACCTTTTCCATTTTCCAACTTTTCTTATTTAAGTTAGTGAAAAAGTTAATTTAATGCGCTATAAAAGTTGGTTTTTTGATATAATTCTACTTAAATCAATTAACTCATTATCTTCTCAAAATCCACTTCATTCTTCGTTAGATACAACAACTTTTGAATTACCCTATCTACAACGGCATCCGGGCAAGATGCACCAGAAGTTAAGATGATCGTTGCATTATTATCTTTAATTGGAAGTGTTTTGATAGATTCTGTTTTAGTATGGATGTCAAAACAAGAAACTTCTAGATTTTCAGAAATGTTTTCTTCGGAATTAATGAAATAACATGGAAATTTAGGTTCCAATAATTCTACTAAATGAGTTGTGTTTGAACTATTATATCCGCCCACAACAATTGCAAAATCTGCTTCTTCTTCCAATAAACCGTAGGTTGCCGATTGGTTGTCGTTGGTTGCATAACAAAGCGTATCTCGTGTGTCAGCAATGTGTTGTTTGATATCGGATTCTCCGTATTTACGTATCATTGCATCACGTAATAATTCTGTGATTTCTTGAGTTTCGGTGGCTAACATCGTAGTTTGATTTACGACACCGATTTTTATAAAATCTGTTTCAGGATGAAAGTCGTTTGTGTATTTTCCTTCAAAATAGGTTAGCAGTTCTTCTGAACTAGTTTTACCCTCAATATAATCTACTATTATTTGCGCTTCTTTTAGGTTTTTAACCACCAATGCAGGTGCATTTTGTGATGCGTGTGAAAAAGTAGCACGTGTTTCTTCGTGGTCGTGTTTTCCGTGGATGATAATTGTATGTTTGTCTTCTCCTAGTTTATCGGAACGATTCCAAACTTTTTCTACAAACGGACAAGTTGTGTTATATGACTGAACATCAACGCCAATTTCAGTAAGTTTATTTTCAATTTCAACCGTAGTGCCAAATGCTGGAATAATCACAACGTCCTCTTTCGTAATGTTTTCCCACGGAATCAATTGTTTTCCTTTCGTATCTTGTAAAAATTCAATCCCATAACTTTGTAAATCTTCATTTACACCAGGGTTGTGAATCATTTGACTCAATAGAAAAATACGTTTCCCAGGATTTTCTTGAATGGCTTTGTATGAAATTTCTATGGCATTTTCAACACCATAGCAAAATCCAAAATGACGAGCAATTAAAAAGTCGATGGTACCTAATGAAAGTCGAGTAGGGCTAAAGTCTTTTTTACGGGGGTCTTGAAGTTTGCGTTGCGCTTTAACTTTACTAATAATTGGAGAGCGATAATAAGCAGGTATTTTGAAATTTTTCATAGTTCTTTGATTATGCTTGCATTTGAATATCAACTAAATTGGCATAAATACCATTTTCAATGTTCATCAACGATTGATGGGTTCCAATCTCCGCTACTTTTCCTTTGTCTAATACATAAATTCGGTCAGCATTTTTGATAGTAGAAAGTCGATGCGCAATAACAACGGAAGTTCTTCCTTCCATTAAGGTTTCCAACGCTTCTTGCACCAATTTTTCTGATTCTGAATCCAATGCGGAAGTTGCTTCATCTAAGATTAAAATTCTCGGATTTTTTAACAAGGCTCTAGCAATGGCGATGCGTTGTTTTTGTCCTCCAGAAAGTTGGATTCCTCGGTCGCCTACTTGTGTATCAAATTTTTCAGGGAACGTATTGATGAATTCAAGTGCATTGGCTTTTTGAGCAGCAAGTTTAATTTCTTCACTTGAAGCGTTAGGATTTCCAAAAGCAATGTTTTCTTCGATGCTTCCTGCGAATAAAATCACCTCTTGAGGTACGATTGCAATGTGAGAACGTAAATGTTCAATTTCAATTTCTTGTGAATCTACTCCGTCAAAAAATATTTTTCCTAGAGATGGGTCGTAATACCTCAACAACAAAGAAGTAATGGTTGATTTACCTGCACCTGATGATCCGACTAAAGCAATGGTTTCATTTTTATTCGCCTCGAGGTTTATCGATTTGAGTACTTCCACATCTTTTCGTTGCGGATAGGCAAAACGAACATTTTGAAACGTGATTTTACCTGTTATTTCTGGTTTTTGTTGACCTGTTAATAATTGTTTTTCATTGTTTGTTTCAATGATGTTCATAAGGTTTTCGGTTGCACCAATTGCTTTTTGTAAGGAAGCGTATAATTCAGGGATAGAACCGATGGAAGCGCCCATCATAATGGTATATAAAATGAATGAGTAGAAGTTTTTAGTAGATAGTTCTGGGTTATCACCTTGCGTCATCAATAATCCTTGCCAAATGATAAATACAATAGCACCGAACAAACAAAAAACGATAAACGAAACGAATAAACCCCTCCACAACCCTGCTTTTACGTTGAGTTTTTGAATGCGGTCGATTACCTCTTTGTATTTTCCTAACGCAAACATTTCGTTGGTAAATGATTTTACATTGGTAATACCTGTTAAGTTTTCCTCTAAAATTACATTCGAAGCAGCGGCTTCATCTTGTGCTGTTTTAGATAATTTACGAATGAATCTCCCAAAAAACACTGCAATAATTGCCATCACAGGAACCGTTGCAAGCATAATGAGCGAAAGTTTCCAAGAAAGGATTGCTAAAAAGATAATTCCACCTACTACAATCACAATTTGTCTGAAAAATTCAGCGATGGTTGTTCGAAGTGTTTCTTGAATTTGGGTAATATCAGAAGAAATACGAGACGTTAATTCACCTACTTTATTTTGATTGAAAAAATCCATCGGCATGTAAATCAACTTCGAAAAAGCATCATATCGAATATCTCGTAGTGCGTTTTCAGTCACATTCGTAAATAATACTACTCGGAAATACGAAAACAATGCTTGAAAACCGAAAAGTAGAAACAAAGCAAAAGCAACTTCATTTACATTATCGTAGTTTATAAGACCAACTACTTCGGCAGAACTTTGCATTTTCACCTTAGAAGTTCCTAATAAATTACCCATAAGGAAAGGGAAAAATAAACCTGCACTCGTAGATAAAACCAAGAAAATCCATCCAATAGTAAAGGATGTTCTGTAAGGTTTTAGGTAGATAAATATATTCTTCGCTTTACGAATAGATTCTTTGCTTAATTTAATTCGTTGCGTTTTTTCTTTTTTAGGTCGTAACATTTGTATTACTTTTGTAGGGTACAAATTTAGTCCATTGTTGCGAAGTATAAATCTTTTTATAGATTTTTACATATTTTCTTGTGAAAACCAAATAATGTACTAACTTTGCACACTCAAAATTTAAGTAGAACAATTTCTAAAGGCTATATACCATGAAAAGAACGTTTCAACCATCGGTAAGAAAAAGAAAAAATAAGCACGGATTCCGTGAGCGTATGGCGACAAAAAACGGACGTAAAGTGTTAGCGGCTCGTCGTCGTAAAGGAAGAAAGAAATTAACAGTTTCTGACGAAGGTCTTCACAAAAGATAATACGTTTCTTTTTTTGAAAAACATTGAGGGTTGCCAGTTGGTAGCCCTTTTTTATTATATTCGATGTTGTAATTTTAATTTAACTTACATTTCGTGCAAGTTTCTTTTTTTAAATACCAAGGTACAGGGAACGATTTTGTCATGATTGATAATCGTGATGGTAAATATGATGATTTATCAGTCGAACAAATACAAATCATTTGCGACCGTAAATTTGGTGTTGGCGCTGACGGATTAATCAAATTAAACCAGAAGGTTGGTTTTGATTTCGAGATGGATTATTATAATTCGGATGGTTCTAAAAGTTTTTGTGGGAATGGGGCACGTTGTACTACTGCTTTCGCTTATCAACTTGGTTTGAGATCGGATGAATATATTTTTTACGCCATTGATGGAGAACATCTGGCTTCAATTGATAATAATGGAATAGTAAGCTTGAAAATGAATGATGTTTCTTTCATTGATAAGATAGATGCTGATTATTACACCCATACTGGTTCGCCGCATTATGTGCGTTTTGTAGAAAATATTGAAAAAACAAATGTTTATAACGATGGCAAATCAATTCGTTATTCAGATAGATACAAAGCAGAGGGGGTAAACGTCAATTTTGTTGAGCAAAAAGCGGATTATTATTTTGTTCGAACCTACGAAAGAGGGGTAGAAGACGAAACACTTTCTTGTGGAACGGGGGTTACAGCGTGTGCGTTAGTCATTGCTGAAAAAAATGGAGCAACCAATCATTTTCAAATTCCCATTAAAACCCTAGGCGGTGATTTATCAGTAAAAGCAAAAAAAGAAAATAATTTATACTCGGACATTTATTTAATCGGTCCTGCTAAATTTGTATTCCTCGGAGAAATTCATGTCTAGTTATCCAATAAATAAAATAAATACGATTGAAATTGAAAAGTTGAGAACAGGAATTTTTCTGTGGGTTTTTCATGTAGATAAAATACCACCGCACGTTGGTATTTCAATCGATGGCGTTTATTTCAGTATGAAAGTTTCAGATTGTGATTTTAAACTGGATGTAGATACCGTATATCAAGTTGTTCAACGAAAAAAAATACCTGCTTTTATCATCCCTATAAAATATACAGGAACACTTGATAATCTTCAAACCCTTTTTAGCGAATATGGTTCCAAGATTAAAGATGGAGAGTCGTGTATGACACCTGTTTTGCGATTTTTGGGTGAAGATGAAGAATTATTATTGGAAGAATTATTGTCTCATTTATTTCATTCTGAAAAATTAGAGGTTGTTTTTGGATTGAATTTAGCGAGCGATTTTAAAGGAATCCCATTTTATACGTTTAATCAAGTTCAACTACATATTCAAAACTTGAAAGATGCTAAAAGGTAAAAAAGTATATTTACGAGCAATTGAACCAGGAGATGCTTTTACAGTAATGACTTGGGAAAATAATCCTGCTAATTGGCGAGTGAGTGGAACCGAAGCACCATATTCATTACATGGAATCACAGAATATATAAATAGCATTCAATCTTTCAGGCAATCTGGTGAATTACGTTTCATGATTTGTCTTGTTGAAGACGATAGATCGATTGGTACATTGGATTTATTTGAAGCAAATTTCAAGCATGGTAGAGCAGGAGTTGGTATTTTAATTGCTGCTGATCAAGATAAAATGCAAGGATATGCGTCTGAAAGTTTATCTTTGTTAGCTGAATATGCAATTAATTCCCTTGATTTTTGGAATTTAACTGCCAATGTATTAGATGATAACTTGTCTAGCATTAAACTTTTTGAAAGTTCGGGGTATGAATTAGTTGGTGTTCGAAAGAATTGGTTTAAGGATAAAGAAAGTAGAGTTAATGAACGAATTTATCAATTATGTCTAAAAAAGTAATATTGATTGTAATTGCAATTATTGGTATTGCAGGATTAGTAATTTTGGGTCCAAAAATCAGTGTGTTTCTTGCGGGTAGAACTACCACTGTCAATGGCAAGTCGCAAGCTTTTTTATTTGATGCCAAACAAGGATTAAAAGGATTAGCAATTAAATTATATAACGAAGGAATAATAAAGGATAAAGAGGATTTTCTTAAAGTAGGAGAATATAAAAATCTTGATGAAAATAGGTTGGCTTCAGGTAAATACATCGTTGAGCCTGGAACTAATTTTCGTACGTTATTGAATGGATTTACAAAAAACAGTGCTGGAAACGGAAACGCTGAAGTTGAAGTAGATGTTACATTTAATAATTGTCGTGATATCTATCAATTAGCTGGAAAAGTTTCAAAATTGATTTTAGCTGATAGCGCAACAATCGTTGCTGCAATTGAATCAAGTGAACTACAAGGAAGAACGAATTTGAATGATGAAACCATTCCTTCTTTGTTTTTACCAAATACATATAAAATGTTTTATGATACTCCTGCAGAAGCATTTGTATCAAGAATGGAAAAGCAATATGTAGCTTTTTGGAATGAAGAGAGAATGACAAAATTGAAGGAACTAGGTTTTGAAAATCCTTTTGAAGCAGTAACCTTAGCAAGTATAGTTTATTCAGAACAATCCAAAAACGGTGATGAATGGCCAATCATTGCTGGGTTGTATTTGAACCGTTTGAATGATGGTATGAAATTACAATCTGATCCTACATTTAAGTTTTGCTGGGGAGATGAATTGCAAGGGGTTCAACGATTGACATATGAACACAGAGAAAGAGATTGTCCTTATAATACATATCTCTACAAAGGTTTGCCTCCGGGTCCGATCTGTATTCCTCCAATTGAAGTAGTAGATGCAGTATTATCTCCGGATAAAAATGACTATTTATACATGTGTGCAAAACCTGATTATACAGGTAGACATGATTTTGAGAAGTCTTATGATTCTCACAAAAGAAATGCAGACAAATTTTCTGATTGGATTTCTAAACAGTAATTGGGATGGAGTTTATTGATCAGAAATTAGACGATTATGTGTGTATGCACACCTCAGAGGAAGATGATTTGTTGAAAGAATTGAATCGTCAAACTCACTTGAAAATTCTACAGCCGCGCATGTTGAGTGGACATTTTCAAGGTCGTTTTTTGAGTATGATTTCTAAAATGATACAACCAACTTCTATTCTTGAAATAGGAACCTATACAGGTTATTCTGCATTGTGTTTAGCTGAAGGCCTAAAATCAAATGGGAAATTACTAACGATAGATAAAAATCCTGAGCTCGAAGATTTTGTTAGAAACTTCTTAGAAAAATCTGCGTATAGTGAAAATATTGAATACGTGATTGCGGATGCAATGAAATATATTCCTACTATAAATCAGTCTTTTGACTTGGTTTTTATAGATGCTGATAAAGGAAATTATTTGAATTACTATCAATTAGTGATTGATATGATTCCTTCAGGGGGGTATATTTTGGCAGATAATGTGTTGTGGTCAGGGAAAGTAATTGATGAAAAATCGGTAAATGATAAAGATACAAAAGCGATTATGGAATTCAATCAATATGTGATGAATGATATTCGTGTTGAAAATGTATTATTGCCAATTCGAGATGGGTTATTGTTGATGCGAAAAAAATGATTTATTAAATGAATAGGGTTAATATTTTTATGGCTAATCTGCATCAACTAATCTTAGTGATGTGTTTTATTATTGGCTGTAATTTATTTTCAATAGCTCAAAATCAATCAAATAATTCTAATCACACCTATACGGTCAAAACTATTGTTTACAATACATTGGTCATGAGTAACTCTAAGATTTTATTAAAAAATACATTGTTAGGTGTAAAAGTCTCAATACATAAAGGAAGTGAAAAAGGAGAAATAATTTACGCAGAAGTACAACAAGCAAAAACGAACGTTAAAGGAAACCTTCAAATTGAGATTGGGGTGAGTTATGTCATAAGTGGTAAATATGCTAATTTTGATCCTACTGGAGGGCCATATTTTATTCGGCTAGATATCGATCCGAAAGGAGGTACTGATTACAACATTAATATTACAAGGCCTTTTGTTAATACTGCAAAGGGCATTCAATCAAATTATAAGTTTGCAATAGGTAATAAGGTTATTCAAAAAAGATATGTTGGAGAAATTTGGGGTGGTGGCATTATTTTTCATTTAAATAAAGATTCTTTAGGAAATGATCATGGTCTCATAGCTAGTTTACATGATTTGAGTAAAAATGCCCGTTGGGGTTTAAATGGGATAGATTTTTTTGGTTTTAAGAATGCATCTGTAGGAAAAGAAAACACAAAAGCAATGATTACAAATGGTGCTGAGCCAGGAACTGCTTCTCAACTTTGTAACAAATATTCCCATGATGGGTTTAAGGATTGGTATTTACCAGCTATCAAAGAAATGATTTTACTCTATGAAGTTCGTGGTATTATAGATGAGATTCTTGATAAGGATAAAAGTGATAAAACGAAAGGTTTAGAAAATAAACAATACTGGACATCTACTGGTTATTCAGCTTCAACATCCTGGTTTTTCAGTTTTTATAACGGGGGAGCTACCAATTATGGCAAGAACTTTGTTTTTAATGTGAGAGCAATTCGTGCTTTCTAATTACAATTTAATATAAAAAATCATTTTTTTGAGAGTAGTGTTTTCGGATTTATCAGAAACTTTAAATAGTAGGTTTAATTTTTTAATTTGTCCTTTTGTCCCGCTAAATAAAAATGAATTAGAATAATGGTAATCTGTCCCATATATATTTCTTAAATCTGAAGTTAATTCAGTTCCGTTTGTATCTGTTATTGAAATAAATGCTTTTGATAATGCTGTTTCATCATGTGCTTTAAATTTTATTTCGAATTCTGAGTTAAAAGATAGCAAAGTATCATTTTCTTTTGGAGAATATAGTTCTAAAGTGGGGGCTTGTTTATCTTGATTTTTTTCGCAAGAAATAATAAAACAAGAATTTATTAAAAGTGTTAAAAAAATGAATTTATGCTTCATGAAACAAAGATATAGATATTTAATTCAATTTTTTTTTAAGTGATTATAAAGCTTAAAATTGGTTACTTTTGGTAAGTTAATTTAGATTTTGAAATCAAAATTTGACACAAATAAATGATTTATTATTTTGATTTCACGAAAAGATAATTGTTTGTAAATGAAAAAGCGATCTGTACTTATTTTCCTTGTAACACTTATATTATTGAGTTTTACATGGGTGACTTGTTCTTCTAATGAAGCCAAAAGAGCTAACACTGACGACATGAAAAGTATTTCTAGTGAGCCAGTACCTTTGATTGATTCTGAACTTTTAACTGAATCAACTCCTGAAGAACTTGGTATCAATGGAAATATACTTTCTGAAATTGATAAAATTGCAAATCAAGGGATTGAACAAAAAGCATATCCTGGCTGTCAAATTTTGATTGCTGTTGATGGAAAAATAATTTACCGAAAATCATTTGGAAATACGATGTACGAAGGAGGAGAGCCTGTTAGAAATGATCATATTTATGACATTGCATCAGTTACTAAAATCGCTTCATCTACATTGGCATTGATGCGTTTACAAACGTTGAATCAATTTTCATTAGATAAAAAATTGAAAGATTATATTCCAGAAGTAGTTGACGAATCATTTGGAAAAGTATTATTGAGGGATATGATGGCTCACAGAGCAGGATTTACAGCATGGATACCATTTTATAAGAAAACGTTAGAAAAAGGAGATTTAAGTACAACATATTATAGAGATAAAAAAGAAAAAGGATTTGATTTTCAAGTTGCCAAAGATTTGTGGATACGCAACGATTATTCAGATTCGATTTATAAAAGAATTATCGATTCAGGAATTACTCCAGGAAATCACTATGAATATTCGGATTTAGGATACTATTTTGTGAAGAAAATAATTGAGAAACAAACTGGTAAACGAAATGATGAATTTGTAACTGACGAAATTTACAAAGCATTAGGGTTAAAGAATATAGGGTATTTCCCGCAAAGTTTTGCACCATTGGGAAGAATTGTTCCTACAGAAAACGATGTTGCTTTCAGAAAGCAATTGATACATGGATATGTTCATGATCCAGGTGCCGCAATGTTAGGAGGTGCTGGTGGACATGCTGGTTTATTTGCAAACGCTACCGATTTAGCGGCGATTATGCAATTGTTTTTGAATAAAGGAAAAGTAGGAAATAGACAATTATTGTCTCCTGAAGTTGTCGATGAATATACAAAGGTACAGGTTGCTGGAAACAGAAGAGGGGCAGGATTTGACAAACCTACATTTAGTAGAAAAAATGGACCTTGTTGTGATGAAGCGTCAGCAGAAAGCTATGGCCATTCAGGCTTTACGGGAACATTGGCTTGGGCAGATCCTGTGTATAAAATAAATTATGTTTTTCTATCTAATCGTGTTCACCCAAATGCTGATGTGAATAAACTTGCTAAACTTGGTATTAGGACCGAAATCCAAAAGGTAATATACAAAGCAGTAATGCAGAGAAAACAAAAGTAGTATTTCGCTGTTCTTAAAATAAAAACCATGAAAATAGGTATTGTATTATATCCAACATTTGGCGGAAGCGGAGTTGTTGCAACAGAATTAGGAAAAGCATTGGCTTTAAAAGGGCATCAAATCCATTTCATTACTTATTCTCAACCGGTTAGATTAGGCAGTTTTAGAGAAAATATATTTTATCATGAAGTATCCGTTTCTGACTATCCTCTGTTTGATTTTCAGCCTTATGAAACTGTATTAACTTCAAAGATTGTAGATGTAGTAAAATACGAGAAATTAGATTTGTTACACGTACACTACGCTATTCCACATGCTTCTGCGGCATTTATGGCCAAGGAAATATTGAAGTCGCAAGGAATTAAAATTCCATTCATTACAACTTTACATGGAACGGATATTACTTTGGTTGGTAAAGATCCATCTTTTGAACCTGTAATTACTTTTTGTTTGAATCAATCGGATGCGGTTACAACTGTTTCTGAAAATTTAAAAGAAGATACATTCAAACATTTTGACACGAAAAGAGACATTCACGTTATCCCAAATTTTATTATTCCGTCAGAGGTGTTACCAGAGGTTGACCCTGTTAAAAGAGCGGTGTATGCCGAACAGGATGAACCAATTATTTGTCATATTTCAAATTTCAGACCAGTCAAAAGAGTTGAGGATGTTGTTGCTGTTTTTGCTAAAATAAATGAAAAAAAGCCATCGAAATTATTACTTGCAGGAGATGGTCCAGATCGAGTTTTAGCAGAGAGAATGGCAAGAGAATTAGGAATTTGTAATCGGGTTATTTTTGTTGGTAAAGTGAGAGATACTTCACCTGTCTTGCAGATAAGTGATTTGTTTTTATTGACTTCTGAAACAGAGAGTTTTGGTCTTGCTGCATTGGAAGCCATGGCTGCAGGTGTTCCAGTAATTTCTTCTAATACGGGTGGAATACCAGAAGTAAACAAACATGGTTATTCAGGTTATCTCTCAAATGTGGGAGATGTTGAAGATATGGCAAAAAATGCTTTGAGGATTGTTTCTTTTGAAAGTTCTTTAGCCCTTTTTAGAAAACAAGCCTGGGAACATTCTAAACATTTTGCTTTGGAAAACATTTTGCCTATGTATGAGGCTTTATATCAAGATGTTTTAGCTAAAGCGTGATTTTTATTTAGATTAATTCTAAATTCCTGATGAAAATCATTTGTTTGTATCACTTCTTTTAATATTTTTGTTTGGATTAATTCTAAATAAGGATGGAGACAACAAAATTACCAAATCAGCAAATGCCTCAATGGATGAAAGATAATAATCAATTCGTTTGTTGTAGTAAAAAAGATTGTTGTAAGAAATACAAGAAAAAAGGAAATCATTGTAAGAAGTGTCCAAAATTATAAGCAATGGCAAAGCAGAAAAAAGAACGAATCAATGTAGTTTATTCTACAAATCCGAATTATCAATACGAAGAGGAATTCGATGAGGTTCAAGATACCTTACCAAACAACCAGCAGGTTTTATACGTTTCTATCGATAAAAAGCAACGTGCTGGTAAAGAAGTAACTTTAATTGAAGGGTTTGTAGGTCAGGAAGATGATTTAAAAGAACTTGGTAAATTGCTGAAATCTAAATGTGGAGTAGGAGGAACCGTGAAAGATGGTGAGATTTTAATTCAGGGCAATTTTAGAGATAAAATCATAGAAATTTTACAAAAAGAAAAATACGGAGTTAAACGAAAAGGAGGATAATGAAATACGTTGTCGTTGGTATTGGTACTGATGTAGGTAAAACGATTGTCTCATCCATCTTTACAAAAGCTTTAAACGCATGGTATTGGAAGCCGGTTCAATCTGGTGATTTACATTTTTCAGATACAGATAAAGTCGCTACTTATGTAGGTGATTCGTTCAAGAAAATCCCTGAAAGATGGCGTTTAAAAACACCTGCTTCGCCACATTATGCAGCAGCATTAGATGAGGTAATGATACAGGAAAAAGATTTCGAAATACCTAATGAATCTCCATTGATTATAGAAGGAGCTGGAGGTTTAATGGTGCCACTCAACGAGCAAGGTCTTTTATATATAGATTTACTTCAACAATGGAACCTTCCAGTAATTTTAGTTTCAAGACATTATCTTGGAAGCATCAACCATACTTTACTTTCAATTGAGGCCTTAAAAAACAGAAATATTCAAATTGAAATGATTGTTTTTAATGGTATTGAAAATAGTGATACTGAAAGCATTATAAAAAATAGTCATCCTGAATTAAAATACATTCGAATAAATCAATTGTCTGAGTTAACACCAGAAATGATTGATGTTGAAGCTAAAAGAATCAAAAAAATACTATGATTACTTTTCGCCCACTATTAATTGTTTTTTTACCAAGACTTTTTTTCATTTTATTATTATTTTTTTTTGCTAAAAATAAATCAGGTGGAGATTTATTTATAAAGGCTATAGGATTATTCTCTCTTCTATTTTATATCTTGCTATGGATATATCTGATTTTATTTAAAATCAATAAAAAAAGGGATTATTTCATCCCTTTGATTATTATAATTTTAACTGAAATATTTCTTTATTTCTATATTGTATGATTAGAACCTTATAACTCTTGAATGACAATAGGGGATCCCTCCGTTTTTCTGATAATATTGTTGATGATAGGTTTCAGCTGGCCAAAAATGAGTTGCTTCACGTAATTGTGTGGCTACTTTATACCCCTTGTTTTTTAATTGCTGAATAAGTTTTTCTGTAATTTCTTTCTGTGTATCATTTTTATAAAAAACAACAGATAAATATTGTTCTCCGATATCGTTTCCTTGTCCATTTACTTGCGTAGGGTCGTGGATTTCAAAAAACAATTTCGCTAGAGTTTCATAATCTGTTTCATTAGGGTCAAAAGTAACACGCATCGCTTCGATGTGCCCTGTTGTATGGTTGCACACTTCTCGATAGGTTGGGTTCGACTTATGTCCACCGATGTAACCTACTTCTGTTTTCTTTACACCTTTTGCTTTTTGAAAGTAATATTCTACACCCCAAAAACACCCTCCAGCAAAAATGGCTTCTTCGAATTTATCTTTTTCTATTGTTTTTTCTTTGGGGATAAATTCCATCGAGATTGAATTTACACAATGTCTGGTGTCTTTATCCGTGAACCCTTCGCCATAAAACACATGTCCAAGGTGTCCGTCACAATTAGCACACAATATTTCAGTTCTTCTTCCATCTGCATCTAGTTTTTTAGTAACTCTGCCAGGAATTTCTTGGTCAAAACTTGGCCAACCACATCCAGAATGAAATTTACTATCGGATTTATATAATTCACTTCCACATTGTTTACAGACATAAACACCCTCTTTAAACAAATCAGTATATTCTCCCGTAAAAGGCATTTCAGTTCCTTTGTGTATAATTACTCTTTCTTCTTCTGGTGTTAATTTTTTCATATTACTTTTAATTTTTAATGACGTGCTTTCTTTTTGCTGACTACAACCAATAAAAGGAATAGTATAGCATACCATAAACAAAAATAGAATAGTTTTAGTTTTCATTATGAGAGTTTATATAGTTAACAAATAAAATACCTTTTTGTGATAATTAAACTAAAATAAATCTTTGAATTTAACAGAAATTCACTCTTTTTCCCCATATTTGAAAAAGTCCATTTCAAATGAAGGTTTTTATTTCAATTCTTTTTTGGTTCAGTATTTTGTCTGTTAATAGTCAAATAGAATTAAATTGGAAATTTCTTCATCCAATAAAAAAAGAATGGGTTAATGCTGGTAAATTTGGTTCTGTTCAAGAGGTACTTATAAATATTGGTGAGTTGCCTGATCCTTTCGTTGGACTGAATGAGTCTAAATTTAATTGGATTGAGAATTATGAATGGGTATTTACATCTACTTTTCAATCAGATTCCATTGATTTAAGCAAAAATAACGTGGAGATCCATTTTCCTTGGGTTGATACGTATGCTAAAATATTTTTAAATGATAGTTTAATTTTAGAAACTTCAAATTCTTTTGTTCCTTATTCAGTTCAAATTAAAGAATTGATAAAAAAAGGAGAAAATGTACTATATGTAGTTTTTACTCCACCTACATTGAAGCATAGCCTTACCGCCATTGAAAAAGGGGTTTATTACCCTGCGCCAAATGATGTTGGAAATTTACAAGTAGCTCCTTTAGTTAGAAAACCGCAATATCAGTTTGGTTGGGATTGGACAATGAGAATGAATACGATTGGGTTTATGAAACCCGTTTCTATTCATACTTATGATGTTGCTAAAATTAAGTTAGCCCAAATTGAATTAATTGAAATAAAAAATGACACCGCATTAATGGAGTTGAAAATAAAGGTTTCTACTCCAATTTCTGGAAATTACATAATAGAAAGTAAATATATTGGCAATTTAAATGGAGTTGAAATACAAGATGGTGCTTTAAGTACTTCATTTGAAATCCCAAATCCTAAGTTTTGGTGGCCAAGAGGTCAAGGAGATCCGAATTTATACGATGATAAAATAATGTTGAAAACAATCTATGGAAAAATAATTGATTCTGTAAATGTCCATTTTGGTGTTAGGAAAAGTGAACTTATTCAAGAAAAAGATAGTGTTGGGGAAACCTATTATTTTAAAATTAATGATAGACCGATATTTTGTAAAGGAGCGAATCTTATACCTATGGATGTTTTTCCTGCGAGAGTTACTAAAGAAAAAATGGAGTCGATTGTACAACAAATGGTGCTCTCGAATTTTAATATTGTTCGAATTTGGGGTGGTGGATATTATTTAGAGGATTATTTCTATAATTTATGTGATAAATATGGGATTATGGTTTGGCAAGATTTGATGTTTGCTTGCGCTATGTACCCGAGCGATGAATTATTTATCGAAACAATAAAACAAGAAATCGCTTACCAAATACCTAGAATTTCTGCACATCCATCGGTTATTCAATTTAATGGAAATAATGAAGTAGATGTTGCATGGAAATATTGGGGATTTCAAGATAAATATAAAATCAGTGAGTCAAATCAAGTTCAAATTCAAAAAGATTATAATCGAATTTTTAAACAAGTGATACCTGAATTAATTCATTCTTATACTTCAATCCCCTATATACATACCTCTCCTTTAAGTCATTGGATAAATAAGGAAGATTTCCCAAATGGAACACAACATTATTGGGGTGTTTGGCATGGGAAAGACCCAGTCGAGGATTTTGGCAAAAAATCAGGTAGGTTTAATGCGGAATTTGGATTTCAATCTTTTCCAGAGTATAGTACCTTAAAATCGTTTAGTAATTACCAAGATTGGAATTTAAATTCTCCGGTAATGAAATCACATCAAAAGAGTTATGTAGGAAATGGTATGATTAAAAAACATACAGATATCTTATATGGGAACATTCAAAAGTTTGATGATTTTGTCTACTACTCACAACTTACCCAAGCAAAAGCAGTAGGAATAGCCCTAAGTTCTCATCGTTTATTGTCTCCCTATTGCATGGGGTCAATTTATTGGCAATTAAATGATTGTTGGCCAGCTCCTACGTGGTCAAGTATTGATTATTATGGGAATTGGAAAGCATTTCAATACAGAGCAAAAGAAGATTTTAAAGATATAACAGTTTTAGAGAAAACACAAAAAATTGGTAAAGAAACTTATTTTCTTGTTTCTGATTCTCCAGATACTTTAACAACCGATGTTAAATATGAAGTATTTAATTTAGTAGGAAAGAAGATTTCTACTGAAACAAAAAAAATTAAAGTTTACAATGGATTAAAATTACAATTGTTCAAGCAGAATTTAACCCCTATATTTTTTAAGTCTAATTATTTGGTGCGATTTGAATGGAAAGATTTGAAGGGACAAATTTGTAATAGAGAATTTGTTCATATTGGAAATAAATCTATTTATAAAAAATCATTGCGCGCTAATTTTAATGTCGAATTGACTAACATAGATACTATTAATAAAACCGCAATTCTTAAAGTAAAAACTATAACTTTTCTAACTGACTTTTGGGTGACATCATCCAAAAAAGGAGTGTTTTTTGAAAATAATTTTGTCTCTTTATTACCAGGAACAAAAGAGTTTTTATTTCATTTTGAAACAATTCCAACGATGAATGATTTTACATTCAAATGGAGATAAAAATGGGTTTATAATAATTGAAGTTTTGATGCGTTTACGTTTTATACATTCAAAATTTCAAAATCATGGAACTTACATTTTCTCATTTGTCAAACGAACAACGTCTTTTTTTAGAAAGTCAGTATGTAAATTATTATGATAAAATCTGTCTTTTTATTCGTTCAAAAGGATTAAAAAATGATGATGTAGAGATTATTGCTTCCAATGTTTTTATGAAAGTGATGGAGAATTTAGCATCATTTGAAGATAGAGGAAATTCCTTCGGATCTTGGATTTTTAAAATAGCTAGTAATGAGGTTTCTCAAACTTATAGGGATTTAAAAAAACAGAGAATAGAGGAGTTAACAGATAAGGAACTGTTACTAGAAGAAAGTGAATTGATTGTTGATGAATACAATCAAAGTTTGGTGAAAGCATTAAATAGGTTGAGAGATAAACAATTGGTGATTATTAAATTACGTTATTTTGAAAAGTTAAGTTTTAAAGAAATAGGTGCTATCTTAAATATTAACGAGTCAAATGCAAAAGTGAAATGTTTTAGAGCGTTGGAAAAATTAAAGTTAATTTATAAAACTACTGAATAACTGATTTTTTACGCCATTGATCTAGTGAACTAATAAAACTAATTCCATTTAAATTTCCTGCAGTAGAATATCCAGAAAATCCATAATCAATACTAAAACGTTTAAAATATAGACCTACTCCAAAAGAAAAACCTGAAATTCCGGGTTTATTGGTTAGTGCCATTTGATAACGCTTAAAATAATCAAAAGCAAATCGTATGTGTATATTTTTTCCAATTAATAATTCGATTTGTGGGGTTATATGCAACGCAGTTTTTTGTATCAAATTTGCTTTTTTAGGTAAGATACTATCTCCCGTTAAAGGATCGATTGTTCCTTTTGTGTTCGGATCAAAATAAGATAAATCCCATTTGTTAAGATGATGGAACAAGTAGTTAAATCTAAAGGGTGCATGTTTTAATTTGTGTGTGTAAGCTAACTGTATTTCTGTAGGTAATTCACCAGTACGATCTTTCGTGAAACCCTTTAGTTGATATCCAGCATTTTTTAACAATAATGAAAAAGATTGCGTAGTATCTTTTAAAATATAATGTGCACCAAAATCTAAGGAAATACCGATAGAATTAAGAGAACTATATTGAGAATAAAGTAGGTTTAATTGTGTTCCAAAAGAAAGATGGTTATTAATTTTTTTACCAATTCCAGATGAAAAGATAAAATCGATAGGTGTAAAATCGCCAATTTCTTCTCCAAATTCATTCGTCTCAATATTTTTTCCATAATCTACATAACGTAAAGAAAAATTTTGAACACAATTTACTTTTGGTACATTTCTAGTGTATACAAGCATACCATTTTGAACACCTCCAGTTTGAAATAATTGGTTGAAAGCGAATTTTTTATTTAATTCTGAATTTAGTAAAGCCGGATTGTTAATACTTAAATTAGGATCTTTATCTTTTTGAGATATAAAATATCCTCCTAGAGCTAATGAGCGTGCATTATATATTCTGTTCAGGTTATTGAAACTTGTGTTACCTCCAATTTGTGCAAAGGTTAGTTTGCTAAAAAATATACTAAAGAGTAGGAGGTATTTCATTCTATTTTTGATCGCTATTAATTGATTGCTAAAATACAATTTGGATTATCTATTTCCAAGTTCAATCGCTTCAAGTTGTTGGATTTTTCCATTTTCCAATTCAAATCGCAAAATCGTTTTCACCTTATGAAATCCTTTGTTTCCGCATGCACCTGGATTCATAAATAAGAAATTAAATTTAGGATCCATCTTTACTAACAATATGTGAGAATGACCACATATAAAAAGTTTTGGAGGAGATTTTTTAATTTCTTCTAAAGCAATTTTCGAATAGTTTGTTGGTTTACCGCCTATATGTGTCATCAGTACTTCGACGCCTTCTAGTGTAAAACGAAGTACTTCTTTAAATTCACTTCTGATCTGAGTATCATCGATGTTCCCGAAAACTGCACGTAATGGTTTGAATTTTTGTAATTCAACGATAACGTTGTGATCACCAATATCACCTGCGTGCCAAATTTCATCGACATCTTTAAAATAATGAAATACTTTTGGATCTAAAAAACTATGTGTATCTGATAGTAATCCAATTTTTTTCATTTTTCGAGTTAGTCGTTTTTTAAACGTAAAGATAAAGATTTGTAGAAATAAGCTTTATATTGGTTAAATTTATACAAACAAATTAAATAATATCTCAATTTAGAAATGTCTCATTTCGATGAAAATAACTGGATATCTAAACGTAAGACTTATAAGAATAAGTTAACGTTACCTTATTTTTTAGAGGGGATTCTTCAAAAAGATAAAAAAATCCTTTCAGAGGCAATTACATTAATCGAAAGTGAGAGAAAATCAGATAAAGATCTTTCAAATGAATTAATTGATAAGTGTTTAACCTACAGTGGCAATTCAATGAGAATTGGTATAACTGGAGTACCTGGCGTTGGGAAAAGTACATTTATCGAAGCATTTGGTCTTTATTTAATTTCAAAAGGAAAGAGAGTAGCCGTTTTGAGTATCGATCCTTCTTCTTCTTCTTCCAAAGGAAGTATTTTGGGAGATAAAACAAGAATGGAAAATTTATCCAAATCTGATTTTGCATTTATTAGGCCTACTTCATCTGGTAATCAATTAGGAGGGATTGCTAAACATACAAAAGAAGCAATGATTCTTTGCGAAGCAGCTGGTTTTGATGTTGTTTTAATAGAAACCGTTGGTGTTGGACAATCTGAAACGATGGTTCATAATATGGTTGATTTTTTCTTGTTATTGATGTTGGCTGGTGCAGGGGATGAGTTACAAGGTATAAAAAGAGGTATTATAGAATTGGCTGATTCAATTGTAATAACAAAGGCAGATGGGGACAATTTGGTTAACGCGAAAAACGCAGTAAATTCATATAAAACAGCGCTGCATTATTTCCCACTAAAAAGTTCTGGTTGGACTCCGAAAGTATATGAGTATAGTTTTCAAAATATTGAAAGCATTGAAAGAATTTACAAGTTAATTATTTCTTTTTTTAAGGATAAAAATGCAATTCTAGAAAATAGAAAGACACAAGAAAAAAGTTGGATGTTTGAACATTTAAGAAATTTAATGATTAATGAAATTGACAAATTAGAAGGAAATAAATTAGATTTAGTGTTAAAAGATTTAGAAAATAATAAAACAAATGCGTTTAATGCTGCGCAATTACTTTATAATATATTAAGAAACAATGAATAAGATGGATTTTAAAGTTGATGGAGATTATATAGAATTAATTCAATTACTAAAAGCGATTGGATTAGCTCAAACTGGAGGTCATGCAAAAATGATTGTTGATGAAGAAATGGTAAAACGCAATGGAAGTATTGAAACAAGAAAGCGTGCAAAACTAATTCCAGGTGAAAATATCGAAGTGTATGACTTAAATATTACCTTGATCTAGCGTAAAAGCGCAACATGTCCAGTTAATTCTTTACGTTCCTCTCTATCTGTCAAGTATTTTACTTTCCATGTATATATATCATTTGGACAAAGTTGATTTTGATAAGTACCATCCCAACCTTCATCCAGGGTATTTATTGTTTTTAATAATTCACCCCATCGATTATAGATAGTCATTTCAAATTCTCGAATATTTAAACCCACTCCTTTGAAAATAGAATTTCCATTTTTGCTATCTGGGTAAAATGCATTTGGTATATATACTGTTGCTTCAAAATCTAAATAAATTAAAGCTGAATCTCGACAATTATTTTCATCATTAACAATGATTGAATAGGATTGATTTTTAAAAATGGATGCGCTGACGGTAAAACTTGAATCGTTTGATAAGTAAAGATTCGGATTCCATTTTATTGATTTTAAATCATTTCCTGTAACATGAACAATTGCTGGATTTTGCCAAGTAGCTTGCTCTAATATTGAAGCTTTAAATTTTGTTTTTGGATAAATCGAAATAGTTGTTTTTTTTGTGTCTCTACAACCTAATTCATCTTTGCCTATTAGAAAATAATCAGTTTTTATCTTGGGTGAAACTTTAAGTTCATTTGTTTTTTGTTGAATTTTTGAATAATCATAATTCTGCCATTCATACGTTTTCATATTACTTCCTGTAAGCATTACACTATCGCCAAAACATATAATGGTATCTTTTGAAATTTTTAAAAAAGGAATTCTCAAACTAATTGAAAAGGTTTCCGTTTTTTTTCCACAAGGATCATCATAACTTATTGCATATATTTTATCAGTTTTAGGTTTTAAATAGATGAAATTTTTATTTCTGTAAGATTCATCTGAAGGTGTGATCGTAAAGTTACTTACATATTTGGTGTTAACTTTAATACTATCTCCGTAACATATAACAGTATCATTGAACGAAATAAGTTTACTTGAAGGAGTTAGTACTGCTATGTGCAAACTATCTTTTATTGGACAACCATCAAGTGTATTTGCTGAAAAAAACAATGTTTTATTGCTTGTTGGAGAAATAGATAATTCACTTTTATTTTTCCATTCAGGATGGTTTACCCAGTCTACAATGGAAACCTGTCCAATGTTTATATTCACTTCTTCACCTAAACAGATAGAAATGTCATGTACAAAGTCAAGTTGATTTGCTAGTTTTTCAAATCTAAATTCGTAATTTGTTGATGTACAATTTTCTATGGTGGTGCCTATCACCGTCATTGGAGGGGTTATTTTGATAGTAAGTTTGTTTTTTGTTTCATTTATTGTGTTATTTAATGAGTTTTTCCAAGTGTAAGTAGCATTATCAATTTTATCCATTTCTAATGTAATTAAAGTGTCCTTACAGAGATAGGTTATTGGAATGGTTTTATTTTTAGAAGCAATTTTAACAGTAATATCAATATAGGTAGTATCAGGTAAAACACAGTTTTTTGAATCACGTGCAATTAATTGAACTTTATATTGTCCTTCATTTTTAAATACATGTGTGGGATTTTTTTCTTCTGATGTTGATTTATCACCAAAATCCCATTCGAATGTATCTGCTGATTTGCTTTTATTTGTGAAAATAATCTCTCCTCCTGAACAAATAATTGAATCACTTGCACTTGCTTCTGCTTGAATTTTATTTAATTCTATTTTGAATGCAGCTAAATTACAATTAGGGCTTTTATTTTCTTCAGACCAAACACCAGTAGTAGTTGTAAAACCTGAAGGGTTTCCTCCACAACCACCACATACTGCATGATAAATTCCTCCTTTTTTATCAAATCTACATGTTCCTCCATCCACATGCGCACCAAAACTTCCAACACCACCAAAGAAAGTACCGTATTTTAAATTTTCACCATCATTATTTAGAACAGCGATATAGAAATTATCACCTTCTGTTGTTTTTTGAATAGCATCTTCAGTTACTGGAAAATTTAAGGTGCTACTATTCATAGCATGTTCCTCATACTGATTCACTGAACTACCCCATCCAGCTAAAAATATGTCATTACATTCTGAAACTAAAAATGCAGTAGGGGATATTTCTACAAATCCACTCTGACCTCCAATAGTAGTACTCCATAAAAATTGAGATAGGTCTTGGTTAAATTTTGAAATGAATTGTCCTGAATTTGGATTTCCATATTTACCACTTGAAATCCCAACTTTTCCTTCTGTTTGACCCAATAAATACGTGTTTAGTTGTGCGTCTAATTGAACAAAATATACTTGGTCATAACTCGAAGTTCCTATATATCTAAAAGATTCAAAATTATATGATTGATTATTTATTATTCCAATATAACCATCAGCCGATCCTCCTAGATAATTGTTTTTTATTTTCGATTTGATAGATACTACTTCATTTGATGTTGTACCGCCAGATATGTATATTTTATTATTTGATTTACTGTATTGTATAGAGTTACCTGTTTCTTCGCCTAAACCTCCAAGATAACTTGAGAATAATAACTGATCCAAATTTGGAGAAAGTTTTAAAACGATTGCGTCGTTATTTCCATTCATTGAATTTTGGAATGCATTTTTTATTGGGAAATCAATGGAATTTGTAGTACTCATAACCAAAACTTCTTCCTGAGAAGTTAGATTTATTTCCCCTCTAAAATTGTCTCCATAATTATAGATTAAGTCTCCTTTACTAATTCCATCGTTATTCGTCCCACCAATAAATGTAGAAGCAACTAATTTATCTCCATTTTGATTAAATCGCGTGATGAAAATATCGGAACCTGTAAAATAAAAATCCATCGTTTTAAATTCACTACCTCCATTATATGTTTTATCAAAGGCATTTGATGTTATCGGAAAATCAGATGAACTTGTAGCACCAAAAATCAATAATTCATTATTTTTATTTACAATTATACTATTTGGAGTCTCATTTCCACTTCCACCTAAATAGCTAGAATAGAGTAATTTTTTCCCATCTTTTGAAAATTTAGAAATAGTAACATCAAAGCCTGGAATTGTATTTACAATAATTCCGTTGTTTGAAATTTGATAAACTTCACCAGCGTGATAATTAATATCAAAAACACCTGGAGTGGTAGGATAACCTATTCCAAAGCAAATCCCAGCAGTATAAAGATTCCCCTCTTCATCGTTTGTTGCTGTAAATCCCCAGTTGTCCGATGTTGAACCAGTAAAAGAAGAGAAAATCAATTCAGGATCGATAACTAAAGGTAAACTTCTGTCGTAATCATTTGGAAAAGAATAAGTAATGATATTTTCATTTAAATTGAATTCGATATCCACTTCTTTAATTGAATTGTCATCTAATACATTCCAAGCTTTAGGTTTTTTTTCAATTATTTCACCGAATATATTTTTATGGTGTAAATTCCCCTCTTTATCTATAAAACTTCCATTGGTACCTTCCGTTTTTTGTTTAATCTCCTTTACATCTGCATTTGGCAAAACATAAAAACTATATTTAAATTTTTGATCATCAGTTGATAATTCCAAATCGATGCCTTTGTATATTGAATTATAACGAATTGAATTATTGCCATAGGAGCGATTTGTTGACACTTCTGTTTTAAAAAAGGTCTTATAATGATTTGATGTTTTACCTGTTGAGTAATGATTTGTTAATCTTGCATTTAAAAATTTTGTTTTAATCGTTTGTCCTTTCAAAATAGGTGAAGGCTCAATATTTTTGAATTTTTCTCGTTTATTTCTAGATTCATGATGATGTTTTCTAGGTGATTCAAAGAAACTGAAAGTAAAACCTTCATTATCTATAAAAAAATCGCCTTGATCAATATCAATTTGATATTGAACTGTATTAGGATATTGTCCTACATTCGTAAACATCCATATAGGCTCATTCTCTATACCAAACACGAAATTTTGTTGTGTGAAAACCAACAAAGTCAGTAATTTAAATATGTTTACAAAACAAAATTTCATAGAAATATAAAAATAGTTATTTGTATCTAATCAAAAATATTTAATCAAAAATATTCTATGTAACATTAGTGACGAATTAAAACAGATTTGGTTTCTACTTTTGAAGAAAAAAAGTTATGGAAACAAAAACAATTATTGATGTAAGAACTCCAGCAGAATTTATGGGAGGACATGTTGCAGGAAGTATTAATATTCCTCTAAGTGATATCACAACAAAATTAGATGAAATAAAAAAAATGAATCAACCTATTATTTTGTGTTGTGCTAGTGGAGGTAGAAGTGGACAAGCGACCATGTTTTTAAAACAACATGGAGTAAATTGTTCTAATGGTGGTAGTTGGTTAGATGTAAATTCTTTATAGTATGATATCAAAAATCAAAAATTTATTGTTTGGACCATCAGTTGATTATAAACAATTATTAGCTAATGGTGGCATTATTTTAGATGTTAGAACAAAAGGTGAATTTGGTGGTGGTAACATTAAAGGTTCTAAAAATGTACCTTTAGATTCATTATCCTCTTATTTGGGTAAACTTGATAAAAACACACCTCTAATTACTTGTTGTGCTTCTGGAATAAGAAGTGGCGCAGCTAAAAATTTATTAAAATCGAATGGTTTTAAACAAGTATATAATGGTGGAAGCTGGATGAGTCTACAAAATAAAATTTAATAATGAGGATTTATTTTAAAATAATGATGCTGTTTCTGATTTTAGGAACAGCATCTTGTGGTTCAGGTAATTCTAATAGTGCATATGCACAACTTGATGCGAAAAAATTTCAAGAAAAATGGGAGAAAGAAAAGACTTCATCCGTTTTGATTGATGTTAGAACGATCGAGGAATACAATGGTGGCCATATTGAATCTGCTAAAAATATCGATTTTAATAGTTCTAATTTTGAATCAGAAATAACAAAAATTGATAGGGAAAAAACTGTTTTTGTTTATTGTTTAAGCGGTGGAAGAAGTTCAGCAGCAGCATCATTTTTAGAAAAAAAAGGGTTTAAAAATGTGATTGAATTGGTAGGAGGTATGATGGCTTGGAGATCAGAAGGTTTACCCGAAACGAAACTTAATTCCCAAAAAGAGCGTTCTAACTTTGTGGATTTTATTGCAAAAAATGAATTAGTACTAGTTGATTTTTATGCAGATTGGTGCGCTCCTTGTAAAAAAATGAAACCTATTTTAAATGATTTTTCAACTACTAATACAATTTCTATTTTGCCTTTAAATGCTGATATTGAACAACAATTAGTATCTAAATTTAGTGTTGTTAATCTTCCAACATTAGTTTTAATAAAAAGTGGCAAGGAAGTTTGGAGAGGTGAAGGATATCATTCAAAAGATCAATTGCTTGAAATTATAAACCGATATAAATAAAAATAGTATTTTTGTCTCCTATTTTACAATAAGCCCACGTGGTGAAATTGGTAGACATGCCATCTTGAGGGGGTGGTGCCATTAGGTGTGCTGGTTCGAATCCAGTCGTGGGCACAAAAGGTTAATCATTTTTGGTTAACCTTTTTTATTCACAATAACACCATTCTTTTAATTTTTGTGATGAACTACCATCTTCTGAATAAAGTTTATAGTCATGGTCTATACAAATCCCTACATAAAGTATATTTTTTTTAAAGTCGATATCAATCATTGAATGGTTGCAACAAGCATCATGCGCTCTGTATATCCAACAAGAAAAGCGATTGTTTTTTACTTCCGTAGGAGTACTTCCTGTTAAATTGTCCATAAACTTGAAATTCTCGTCACCAACGAGTTGAATGATTCTTTCTTTTAACTTTGGAATTTTAAGCATCTCAAAGTCAAAAGCGTATTCATTGTTGTATTTTTTCAAATAATCTAAATTTTCTTTTTTTAGATTGATGTGCTTCGGCTTAATAAAAATGGCAATTTTTTTCTTGTCTTCAGATTCAATTTCTTTAGAAGGTTTATTATTCATGCTTTCATTGCAAGAAGTGAAAAGTAAATAAAAAAATAAGAGAATTAAATTATATTTATTCATGTTGATTTATAAATGATTACATTCAAATATTTACAAACAAAAAGAGCTGTCAATTGACAGCTCTTTAATTTATAATTAGATGTTAATTATACAGTTTGCTTCACTTTTGGAGCAGCTGCTAAAATATCAGCAGATGTTTCAGAAGCAAATTGCTCAAAGTTTCTTACGAATTGTCCAGCTAAATTATTAGCAGTATCATCATAAGCATTTTTGTCAGCCCAAGTAGTTCTTGGATTCAAAATTTCAGCAGGAACACCTTCACAAGAAGTTGGAATAGCTAAATCAAATACAGGTAACTTATCGTATGTGACATTATTTAATTTACCTTCTAAAGCAGCTGTAATCATTGCTCTAGTGTAAGATAATTTCATTCTGCTACCAACACCATATGAACCACCAGTCCATCCTGTGTTGATTAACCAAACTTTGATATCTGTTCCTTCTAATTTCTCACCTAATAATTTAGCATATTTTGCAGGGTGTAAAGGTAAAAATGCTTTACCAAAACATGCAGAGAAAGTAGTTGTAGGTTCAGTGATACCCATTTCAGTTCCAGCAACTTTTGCTGTATAACCAGACATAAAGTGGTACATCGCTTGTTCTTTCGTTAAACGAGAGATTGGAGGCAATACACCAAATGCATCAGCAGTTAAAAAGAAAATATTTTTAGGTGTTGAACCAATCGATGGAGTAACGATGTTATCAATATGATGAATTGGGTATGATACACGTGTATTTTCTGTAATAGATCCATCTGTATAGTCAGGTGTAGAAGTAGTATCAACAAAACCAATATTTTCTAAAATAGCACCAAATTTAATCGCATCATAAATTTGCGGCTCTTTTTCTTTTGATAAGTCTATTGTTTTTGCATAACAACCTCCTTCGAAGTTGAATACTGTATTATCTGACCAGCCATGCTCATCATCACCAATCAGTCTTCTGTTTGGATCTGAAGACAAAGTTGTTTTTCCTGTTCCTGAAAGACCAAAGAAAATTGCAGTATCACCATCTTTACCAATGTTTGCAGAACAATGCATTGATAAAACATTTTTTTCATGAGGTAATAAATAGTTTAATACAGAGAAAATCCCTTTTTTCATTTCACCTGTATATCCTGTACCACCAATAAGAATCATTTTCTTTGTGAAGTTCAAGATAGCGAAGTTGTGTTGACGAGTTCCATCAATCGCAGGATCTGCTTTGAAACCTGGAGCACAAACAATATGCCATTCAGCTTCAAAATTTTCGATTTCAGCATCTGTTGGTCTTAAGAACATGTTGTAACAAAACATATTTGACCAAGGAAATTCAGCTACAACACGAAGATTCAAACGGTGCGCATCATCTGCACATGCATAAGCATCTCTTACGTAAACGTCTTTGTCTGTTAAGTAAGATTTCATTCTGTTGTAAAGAGAGTCAAATTTCTCAGTTGAAAACTTGATGTTAACATCCCCCCACCATACTGAATTTTCAGTTTTTTCATCAAATACTACGAAACGATCTTTTGGAGATCTACCTGTAAATTCACCAGTTTCAATCGCAATAGCACCAGTGTCTGTTAAAACACCTTGTCCATTGATAATTGTGTCTTCTACTAGTTCAGCAGGTGTTAAGTTCCAAAACACGTTTCCTAAGTTGGTTAAACCTATAGAATCGTTCAAATTGGCATGTTTTCCGCGTTTACCAAATTCGTTCATACGTACTTTTATTTTATAGCTTTCGCTTTGATTTAGGGTGCAAAATTACACGAATTAAATTTAATCCTCAATTTTTTTTTCTCGATTTTCAAACATTTATCATGTTGACAGGATTAAATCTGTTGAAAACTTAAAAAACAAAGATACTAGTCAATAAATTCAATTAATTTATCAATAGCCATTCTAGCATTGTTTTTTATTTCTAATAAACTTGCATCTTGCATATAACAGGGAGCACAAATAATTTTATTGTCTGTATCTATTGAAATCTCATTTATCCCCGTCTCTATAGATTTTCCTCCATTTTTATCTACACCATTATGAAATGCTGAAATATCGTAGGGTGATTTTTCTTTTGAAGTGCCCAAGGAAAGTGTTGGTGAAAATCTACTGTCTTTTAGTGCTAAAGACAATAAAATAGGACTGACACACAATGCAACGATTGGTTTTCCAACATTAATTAGATTTACTAATAATAATTTAACCTCCGGGATTATTTCACTTTCTGAACCTTGAAAAGCCCAATTTGAAAGGTTTTTGGCATTTCCGAATCCACCTGGAATAACTAATCCATCTATTTCTGCTGGTGAAATGGTTTGAATATTAACCACGTTGCCACGCATTATTCTTGCAGATTCAATCATCATATTTCTTGTTTCATGCATTTCTGAACCATCGAGGTGATTAATTACATGATATTGATTTTTATCGATTGAAATACCCACATATTCAATTCCTTTTTCTTCAAGGGCAATCATTGCGGCAATTGTTTCTTGAATTTCAGAGCCGTCATATACACCACAACCTGACAATAAAATTCCAACTTTCATTTATACTAGTTTTATATGATTATTAGCTAAAGTGATTAATCGTTGTTTGTAAAGCATACCGATTGCATTTTTGAATGTCTTTTTCGACATGCCAACTTCCTCTCGGATATTATCTGGGTCAGATTTGTCTGTAAGGTAAATTATACCATTTTTTTCTTTTAATATTTCAAGTAATCTTTCACAATTACTTTCCATTTTTACAAACCCAATTTTGTCTAATGTGATATCAAGTTTACCATCAGGTCGAATTGATTTTACGTAACCCTTACATCGCTCTCCAAATTTCACAATTCGTGAAATATCACTTTTGAAAATCAAACCGCTATATGTTTCATTAACAATTACATTTCTACCTAATTCTGTAGAATCTGCAATTAATAAATCAACTTCTTCATTTTCTTGAACTAAAATGTGCTCAAACTCCAAGTATTTTCTGATTTTAGAAGATGCTACTAGACGTTGTGTTGCATCATCTAAGTATAAATGAACAATATAACGTTTCCCTTCCTCCATTTTTTGTTTTTGTTCTTTGAAAGGAACTAATAAATCTTTTTCAATTCCCCAATCTAAAAACGCTCCAAAATGACTTACTTGATTGACTTTTAAGGCTGCAAATCCATGAAGTTCTAGATAAGGTTTTTTAGTTGTTGAAATAATTCTGTCTTCTGAATCTAAGTATACAAAAACATTTATTGCATCTCCAATTTCAACATTCTCAGGTATATATTTTGTTGGTAATAATACCACATTGTCTTCATCATCACCTAAATAAGCTCCTGGAGGAGTTATTCTTAAAAGGGTTAAGGTGTTAAATTGACCTAAATGAATCATAGTTATTTATTTATAAGTATCAGTTAATTTCATTTATTTAAAAAATGAAATTTTAATTTTTTGTTTCTTTATTTTAACTTGGGGCAGAAGGTTTTTTATGATTTTTAAATCACTTAATGATAAAGTAACTAGTGAATGTTGGTCATAAACCTCAATCAGTCCAAGGTGCTCATTTTTTATTCCTGCTTCCTTTGTGAAAAATCCCACGATATCAATTTTTCTAATTTTATCCTTTCTACCAGCAGATAAATAAACAGGAAATTTTTCTGAAGGTTTAAAATCTTTAAAATCTAAATACCCTTTGATTTTATTTATTTCAAAATCATTGCAGTAGTCGGGTAGGGGTTCACTTTCTGAATGTATTAATAAAACGGTACCTTCTGCTTTCATTCGTGCTGTTCTTCCGTTTCTATGTATAAAATCTTCTTTAGAATGTGGAAATTGATAATGTATTACTAAATCTAACTCTGGAATATCTAATCCTCTGGATGCTAGATCAGTACAAATCAATGTGTCAACACAACCACTTTTGAATAAATAAAGCGCATGTTCTCGTTCTCGTTGTTCTAGTCCTCCGTGGTAAAGTGCAGTTTCTTTACCAAATTCTTTTAAATGTTGTTTGATTCTATCTGCGGCTTCACGGTGAGAACAAAAAATGAGTGAGTTAGTAAATTTTACGTTTGATATATATTTAACTAAAGTTACAAGTTTATCATTTCCCTCTGCTTCAAGTGAAAACAATTCATAGTTTGGTTTTTCTTCTAGTAGAAAATTAGAGGTTTTAAAAGTGAAATCTTTAAAAATCGAGGGAAACTCTTTTATTTCTGTGGCTGAAACCAATTGGATACTTTTAAAATCTGAACAATTAGAGGTTATAAATTCTATTTCTTTTTGGAAACCAAGTTCTAGTGTTTTATCATACTCGTCAATAATGACATGAGAAACGGTAAGGCTTTTCATTGTGCCTCTATTAATGTGATCAGCAATTCTTCCCGGAGTTCCAATGATTATTTTTGGATTTTCATTAAGTTGTTGAACTTCAAATTGAAATTTATGCCCACCGTAACATGTAACACTTTTTCTTCCTGTTCTCAATTGATAGTAGGAATTTGATACTTGTTGCGCTAATTCTCTTGAAGGACATAAAATTAGAGCACAGTCATCTGTTTCTAAATTTTGTAAGGTTTTTTCAAGTTCTACAAGAAAGGCAAAAGTTTTTCCAGTACCTGTATTTGCAAGTAGTATTTTATAATTTGCGTTATCTTCCCAATAGGTTTCTTGAAGTTTATTGGGTGAGGCAAGATTTGTTTTAGAAAAAATAGAAGTTGTCAATTATTTATTACCTTTTTGATAGTCAGCAATAAACTGAGCTAAGCCACTATCTGTTAATGGATGTTTAATTAATGCTTTAATTGCATTTAAGGGGGCTGTGATCACATCAGCACCAATTTCAGCACATTGAATAATATGCATGGGATTTCTTAATGAAGCTGCTAATATTTGAGTTTCAAAACCAAAGTTGTCAAAAATAGTTCTTATTTGAGCAACTAATTGAAGACCATCTGATGAAATATCATCTAAACGACCAACAAAAGGTGAAACATAGGTTGCTCCTGCTTTCGCTGCTAAAAGTGCTTGGCCTGGAGAAAAAATCAAGGTGCAGTTTGTTTTTATTTCTTTGGAGGATAAATATTTAATTGTTTTTAAACCATCTGCTGTCATCGGGATTTTAACAACGATGTTAGGATGTAAATCAGCTAAAATTTCTGCCTCGGCAACCATCTCATTAAATGTAATTGCATTTACTTCTGCACTGATATCTCCGTCGACAATAGAGCAGATATCTACATAATGTTTTAAAATATTATTGTTCCCAGTAATATTTTCCTTAGCCATTAAGGTTGGATTAGTTGTTACCCCATCTAATATGCCAAGTTCGTTTGCCTCTTTAATTTCATTTAAATTAGCGGTATCAATGAAGAATCTCATACAGTAAAAATTTAAAAACCCCAAGTCCGTTATTTATTTCGTACTTAGATTAAATAAAGATAAAAAGAATTTGATTTTATTGGGAAGAAGAATAAATAAAAAAGGGTAAGCTACTTCTATCGCACCGCTACAACTTCATACCTTTGCTACGTTCCCGTCCTGGAGGATTTTGAAGGAGCTAGTCGTAGAAGACTTACCCGGTGCAAATATATAAAAAGTTAATTGATTATTATGATTCTTTTAAAAAAAATCGTCCGATTGGACCTTCGCAAAATAACAGGTCAAGCACAGAGAGGTTTGGAAGAAATCCATATTTTGTAGAAAATGGTTGGATATATGTTGAATTTGTATGTGTTTGAGTTAAGAAGTCATTTTGACGGAAATCATTTTCATTATTGTAACTCGTATATTCCTGTGAATGATCAAAATTAATTCTTAGATCGAATGTATTATTTATAAAATTAAAGCAAGCGATATCTTTTTTGTATAGTATGTTTTCTTCTGAAAAAATTAAATTATAAATATCTGTTTCGTAATGTTCAAAATAGGGAGCGTGCATATAAGCGCTAGTAATCGCTCTCCAATGGTTTACTTTCCATTGCTGCGAATCATCTATCAAGATGTCTTTCGTAATTGTTTTACTTCCATTTGGTTTAGTAATAGGTATAGTTAGATCAAGTATACCGTTTGAACTACCAATACTGTACCTATTTCTTAAACTTTGTTTTTGATAGGTTTCGTAAATTTCAAACAATACATTTTCAGCTTTAATTAGCTGTTGATAGTAAGATATAGGTCCAAAAAAAGAAATTGGAAAAATATGCACTTACTTGATGAATTTTAAAATTCGATTCCATCTTACCCCGCCATTTGGATTTTTAGAAAACCAAACAACAGAAGCTTTACCAACGATGTGATCTTCCGGAACAAATCCCCAAATTCTAGAGTCAGCAGAATTATATCGGTTATCTCCCATCATCCAATAATAATCCATGGCAAATTTATAAGAAGTTACTTTTTTTCCATCAATCATAAACACCCCATTTGATTCCACTAGACTGTGTCTTTCATAAGCAGTGATTATTCTCCGGTAATAAGGTATATTCTCTGAAGTTAAATTTACTGTAGTGCCTTTCTTAGGAATAATAATTTCATTGTAATTCGTAATGTTGTTTTCAATATTAAAATCTTTCGGGAAAGTTCGTAGATTTTCTATCTTTCTTGATACCGAATTAGCTAATTTTTTCAATGAATCAGTTTTAGATAATTGGTAATTTTCGTTTAATACTAAATCAAATGTGGCTCCAACAAAAGTTTTTTTAAGTTTATTTAGTTCAGAATGTGTTAAGTTCATGATATACTTATTAGCCTCATCTAATTTTTGATAATCGCGTTCTTTTTCAAGTCCATATTGCTCAAGCATCATATTTTCAAAAGAAGAAGTAGACCCTGTATTTATGAAATTAGTAACTACGTATTGAAGGTTTTGATTTTCAGCAACAAAAGCTGGTTTATTGTTGATGTAAAGAATCGAGTTCGTGATTTTTAATTTGTCTCCTGGTATTCCAACGCAACGTTTGATGTAATTTTCTCTTTTGTCAACAGGTCGGTAAACTAAACCATAATGCTTTATGTAAGGTAGAGATTTCTCTGGCATAGGGCCTTTAGAATAGACTACACCACTAGCTATACTTTTTCGTGCAGCCGAAGTCCAAGATTTATAATTTGAAATAAATTCATTTCCAAATTTTGCATAGAATTCATCCATCGTTTTAATGCCTTCAATTTCTGGTTTATTAGCATACGATTGTGCAAACAGAAAAAGTGCTTCATCATTCAAAATACCATAATAATCATGCCCCATCAAACCATGTGGCATTCTTGGATCATAAACAGCAGTATCACCTGAAGGATAATTAAATACTACTACATCGTTTCGTTGTATTTTTCCTAGACCTGGTAGGCGAACATAATCTTGTTTTTCAATATCAGTATACGATTTAATATCAACCCAAGGAATAGTATTGTGAACTAAAGGAAAAGATAGGGGAGTTACAGGAACTTTACATCCATAAGCTAATTTATTTACAAATAAAAAGTCCCCAACCAATAATGTTTTTTCCATGGAACCTGTTGGAATTTGAAAAGGTTCAAAAACATAGGTTCTGATAATACTTGCAGCAACTAAAGCGAAAACTATAGAGTCACCCCATTCTTTAATGTTTGTTTTCTTACCAGTTTTTTCTTTGGAAAGTAACCCTAAAACATATGCAACTATATGTCCTAAAATAGGGAGACATAAAAATAAAATAATATGGTCGCTTATTCTTCTTTTTTCTAACTCTTTTGGATTCGCCCAATTAGTATCAGGAACAATTTCAAATTGGTTGAGTCTAGAATAAAGAAAATAAGGGAAAAAGATACCTTGTAAAGTTTCTTGCCAACTAAATTTATCAAATTTTCTAATGTAGGTAAGGTTTAAGACTGCTAACATTACCAAATGTACCCCAGGTATAATTAACAGAAAAGACCACCAACCTTTTTTGTTAGTTACTTGAAAAGCAACATAATAATTATATAAAGGAATTAACGCTTCCCATTTTTTTCTTCCAAACTTTTCAAAAGAAGTCCACCACAGCGATAGGTAAGGGTGCGCTAAAATAAATAAGTAAAAATAAAATACGTTCATGATTAAACTGCTTGTATGTCTTTCAACATATCTTTAATAGTATGTACACCTTTTTTGTCTGCAATCCATTCCGCTGCTAATACAGCGCCTAATGCAAAACCCTTTCTGTTGTGTGCTTGATGAGTAATTGAAATTGAATCGATATCAGAATCATAAGTTACCGTATGTGTACCGGGTACCTCTGGGATTCTATGAGCAATTACACCAAGTTGTCCTTGTGTAGTGTGTGGCTCCGTTCCCTCCTCACATACCCATGAAAAATAGGTTTCATTATTTTCTAAGATTTGATTCGCAAGTGTAATTGCAGTACCGCTAGGTGCATCAACTTTTTGGGTGTGATGTACTTCATTGATAGAAGCTTTATATTGAGAACGATGGTTCATTAGTTTGGCTAATTTCTCATTCAATTCAAAAAATAAGTTCACGCCTATACTAAAATTACTTGCGTAAAGTAAAGAACCAGATTTTTTAGAAACTAGATCTTCCACTTTATGAAGCTGTTCGTTCCAACCTGTTGTACCTACAATAATTGGTTTTTGTGCATCTAGAACCATCTCTATATGTTGTACAGCTAAATCTGGTTTTGTGAATTCAATAACTACGTCTACAGAGTCTATATCTCTTTGGTTTAATGGAAATACACTATTTGATTTAAATAAGATTTCATGACCTCTCTCGATGGCGATTTCTTCAATTGCCCTTCCCATTTTCCCGTAACCTGCTAATCCAATTTTCATAACTGTACCTTATTTGAATTTTTTATATTTCTATAATGACATACAAAAATAATTAACTGAGTCAATTATGCAAGGATTTATTTAATATTAAAAGCAAATGAGAAACCTGAAATATTGAAATTTGAGTAATAGGGTTGAACATTTAAACTGAGATTAGGAGAAATATCAAATTGAGTAAAATGTGCATCTATTGATGCTTCTAAAACTTGAAGAAGATAAATGCCTCCAGTAACAAAATAAAGTGTATTTCTCGATTTAGCAGCATTTTGTTGTAGTAAAACTAGGTTATAGTTATCGTAAGGTTTCCATTTTTCGGTAAATACATTTTTGTCTGCTCGACTAGTGTATTCATTCCTTATCTCTTTTTCAAGTTGTATTTTGTTTACTAGTGCTTGAGAAGCAAAATAAAGTGATGTATAAATCAAAGGTACTTTCCAATAAACATGAAAATCTTTCTTTTTGCTATATATATGATTGTAAATTTGACCACTGCCAGGTAAAATGGCGGAGAAAATCACTGCTCTTTTGGGAGAAGGATGGATCAGTTTTGTTGAATCTTGGGCTGCTAAATTAAGTGAATAAACAAATGATAATAAGATGATTAATTTGTTCATTTATTTAATATTTCAATAATTCTATTAAGATCAACTTCTGAATCAAAATGTATAATAATTTGCCCATTTCCGTTGTTTGCTTTCTTTACATCAACTTTGGATGAAATCTTATCTCCAAGGAAATAACAAAAGGTTTTTTGTGTTTCAGAAAGGGGTTTTTTCTTTACGGGAGCAGTTGATTTTATATAATTATCTGAAGAATTATTATCTTTAATTAAATGTTCAACATCACGAACAGATAATTCATTTTCAATGATTTTATTATAGATTTCGATTTGTCTTGCCTCCTCATTTACAGAGACTAAAGCTCTTGCATGACCCATTGATATTTTCTTGTCTCTTACACCTTTTTGAATTAATGCAGGCAGCTTTAATAGTCTTAAATGATTGGTGATACTTGATCTACTTTTAGCTATTTTCTTACTCATTTCTTCTTGTGTAAGATTACACTCTTCGATGAGTCTTGCGTAAGATAAAGCAACTTCGATGGCGTTTAAGTCTTCTCTTTGAATGTTTTCAACCAATGCCATTTCCAGCATGGTTTGATCATTAGCAACACGGACATAAGCGGGTACTTCTTTGAGTCCTGCTAATTGTGATGCTCTAAATCTTCTCTCTCCTGAGATTAATTGATATTTATCATTGCCTAGTTTACGAACCGTTAGAGGTTGAATTATTCCATGTTGCGCAATGCTCTCACAAAGTTCGTTCAAAGCATCTTCTTCAAAGTGAGTTCTAGGGTTAAAAGGGTTTACTTCAATACTTTCAATTGCAAGCATATTGATTGAACCAAGAGGATTGTTGTTTTTTGTTGTAATATCTGTTTTTGAATCTTGTAAAAGCGCACTAAGCCCTTTACCTAAACCACCTTTTTTTACGCTCATTATAAATCGATTGTTTTTTCTTGATTTGATATTTTGGACACATCATTTTTTTGAATGATTTCTCGAGCTAAATTCAAATAATTAATAGCTCCTTTACTTGATGCGTCGTGCATAATAATTGTTTCACCAAAACTTGGTGCCTCTGCTAATTTCGTTGCTTGATGAACAACAGTATCGAAAACTAAATCTTGAAAATGTGTTTTTACTTCATCAACTACTTGATTTGAAAGTCTTGTTCTTGAATCATACATAGTCAAAAGAATCCCTTCAATTTCTAAATTTTCATTTAGTTTACCTTGAACAATTTTAATAGTATTCAATAATTTACCTAAACCTTCAAGCGCATAATATTGACATTGAACGGGTATAATAACTGAATCAGCAGCAGTTAGAGCATTTACTGTAATTAAACCCAAAGATGGAGAGCAATCTATTATGATAAATTCATATCGATCTTTGATTTTATCTAAAGCTTGTTTCAACATAAATTCCCTGTTTGGCAAATTAATCATTTCTAATTCTGCTCCAACTAAGTCAATATGCGAAGTTATAATATCAAGATTTGGGTTTGCTGTTTGAATAATTAAATCACTAGGGTCGATATCGTTTATAAAACAATCGTAAATGTTTTTAGTGTTTTTTGGGTCTAAACCAACACCAGAAGTGGCATTTGCTTGAGGATCTGCATCTATTAACAGAGTTTTATATTCTAAAACCCCCAAACTACCACTCAAATTTACCGAAGTGGTGGTTTTTCCAACGCCTCCTTTTTGGTTTGCTACTGCAATTATTTTCCCCATTATTCAAATTTTGAATAACAAATATAAGGTATAAAAAGGCTTATTATTTAGTCTAGTAATAGAAATAGTTATTAACTAGTTTTAAACTTAAATGTGTTAATTTAAAAGCAAAAAAAAATCACCCGAAGGTGATTCATAATATTTATTAAGAATTATAAACTTTCAAAAGTAAAGTCTGAATCTTTGTTTTCGTTTCTAGGATATGGTTCGTTTTTAAATTCACCAGTCTCATTTAATTCCTCCAATTTATTCATTATTTCATCTAAACCATCTCTAAACTTTTGAAAATCTTCTTTGTAAAGAAATATCTTATGTTTTTGAAAAAATTCTCTTCCGTCTTCCGTTACTTTTTTGCTTTCAGTAAGAGTTAAATATAACTCATTGCCTTTGGTTGTTTTGATGTCGAAAAAATAAGTTCTTTTTCCTGCTTTAATAGCTTTGCTAAACACCTCATCATTACGATCGTTTCTTTTATCAAATTCCATAGCCTAGTTTATTTGCTTTAAAAGTAATATAAAAAATAAAACAAACAATTAAAATAAACTAAAAATAAACAAGTGAAAACTATTAGTTAACGTTTTTTTATTTCAGGTAAAGCAGGTGTATGTTTGTTTTGGGTTCCTGGTGCGTTTAAATCACTTGGATCAATCCATGATTTTTTTAACTCTTCTTCTTTAATTTCTCCTGTTTTTTTATCAATGTTGTATTGTTTGTATGTGTTTTTTTCTATTTCATTTACTGCAATAACGTCTTCTTTTAAAACCCACTTTTCGTTTTCAAATATGTAAGCATCATAAGACATATCAGGTATGTAATATTCATATAACCCTTTCATTGATGGGGATTCTGGGGATAAATGATCAAAAACAATTCGTTCTAATTTAGATTCGTATCTAAGGGTGACAGATGCTTTTTTAGAATATTCTAAAACAATTCGCTTTAATTTTTCTGTTTTAGTTTGAAAAACATTTGCTCCAATTTTTACGTGGTTTCCATTGATTTGTATTACATCTATTATTTTCATGAAGCTAATATTCCCATTACTTCTCCAGCCTAATACTGTATACAAATCTTTTTTACCTTTTTTATTTGGAATTATTTTATAATACAAGGCACCGTACCAATTTGATTCCTGGATAACATCTGTCGGCATTTCATATACAATGTTTTTATTGATTAGCTCGATAATTTTATTTTTCTTTTTGTTTCCTTTTCGAACAATATATCCAAAAAACAAATTACTCTCATCTTCTAATTGTATGTTCCAATTGACAATTCTGAAACTTTTGTCAGGACTATCTATTACACCGATAGTTTTTAAGCGTGGAAAAGAATAGGTATATGATTCAGGTAGTAAGAGGGTTTCAAGTAGATAATCTTTAAATTCTTGATTTAACTTTTTCTTTTCGGCATCTTTTACAGCCGATCGAACTTTATTTAGTTGTAAAAACAAAACCTTTTCTCTGAAAGGGATAAGTGTATCTTTTTGAGAGAAAAGGTTTGTGAAAAAGAGAGATATTATAATTACTAAATAGTATTTCATACCTCTAAAACGTATTTAATTGCAAAATGTTATAAATGCATGAAGTCTTTTTTAGCTAATAATTGTTCCTCAGTTTCTCTGTGGTCTGGATCATCAACACAACAGTCAACAGGACAAACAGCAGCACATTGAGGCTCATCATGAAAACCAACACATTCTGTACATTTATCTGTTGCGATATAATATACATCCATGTTCATAGGTTCAAAAGCATGTTGTGCATCAACATCATCACCGCTTAATGTAGTAATCATCCCTTTAAGTGATGTACCATCTGAATATTTCCATTCAGCACCTCCTTCATATATTGCGTTATTTGGACATTCTGGTTCACAAGCACCGCAATTGATGCACTCGTCTGTTATAATGATTGCCATAATTATTATTTTTTACAAATATAAAACTCAAAATCTAAAAAAATTTGTTTCTAACAAAGTTCTTTTATCTCGGAAATAAATTTTTCCGCAAATACGTTCGCTTTTTCTTCAGTCGTGCTTTCTGAATATATTCGAATGATAGGTTCCGTGTTGCTTTTACGTAAATGAACCCATTCATTTTCAATATATATTTTTACACCGTCTGTTTTGTCAACTTCAAAGTTTTTGTAGTTTTCTGAAACTTTTTCAAGAATTTGGTCAACGTTGATTTGAGGTGTTAACTCAATTTTATTTTTTGAAATAACATATTTAGGGAATGAATCTCTTAATTCCGAAGTTTTCATTCCTTTTTTTGCTAATGATGTTAAAAACAATGCAATACCAACCAAAGCGTCTCTGCCGTAGTGTAATTCTGGGTAGATGATACCACCGTTTCCTTCACCGCCAATAATCGCGTTTTCAGCTTTCATTTTAGCCACAACATTCACTTCACCAACAGCGGCAGCGAAGTATTTTAAACCTTTTGCCTCTGTAATATCTCTCAATGCTTTTGTAGAAGATAAATTGGATACGGTTGCTCCTGGTGTATGTTGTAGCACATAGTCAGAAACTGCTACCAATGTATATTCTTCACCAAACATAGAACCATCTTCACAGACCATAGCTAAACGATCTACATCTGGATCTACAGTGATACCTAAATGTGCATTTGTCTCTTTTATTTTGTCAGAAAGATCTGTTAAATGTTCAGGTAATGGCTCTGGATTGTGAGGAAAATGTCCTGTTGGTTCACAATACATTTCAATGACGCTTTCAACACCTAATGCTTTTAATAAAGCGGGTACAAAAATTCCTCCGGTAGAATTTACTGCATCAACAACAATTGTAAAATTTGCTGCTTTGATAGCATCTTTATCAACCAAAGGTAAGTTTAATACTGCGTCAATGTGTTTTTGTAAGTAAGTATCGTCGTGTGTAACTATTCCTAAATCATCTACTTCTGCAAAATCGAATGAATCATTAGCAGCTATTTGTAGAATTAATTCACCCTCTTCACCAGAAATAAATTCTCCTTTATTGTTAAGAAGTTTTAACGCATTCCATTGTTTTGGGTTGTGACTAGCAGTAAGAATGATTCCTCCTTGAGCTTTTTCCATGGGTACTGCAACTTCAACCGTTGGAGTAGTGGATAAACCTAAGTTGATCACATCGATTCCTAATCCAACTAATGTGTTTTCAACTAAATTAGAGATCATTAATCCTGAAAGTCTTGCGTCTCTTCCTATAACTACCTTTAATTTTTTATTTGGATTGGTTGATTTTAACCAAGTTCCATATGCAGCTGCAAATTTCACAGTATCAATCGGAGTTAAACCTTGATCTACTCTTCCTCCAATGGTGCCTCTAATTCCAGATATTGATTTAATTAACGTCATGATAATTTATTCAAATGATTTTTTTAAAGCAATCATTTTTAAGCAAGCGATTGCACATTCAATTCCTTTATTCCCATGAATTCCTCCTGAACGATCAATGGATTGCTGTATGTTATTGTCTGTCAACAAACAAAACGAAACTGGAGAATTATATTCCAACATGACATTCATTAATCCTTGGGTTGCTCCTTGACAAACAAAGTCAAAATGACGTGTTTCCCCTTGAATCACTACACCAATCGCAACAACCCCGTCAACATCCGTATTATCCAACATAAATTGAGATGCTAAAGGTAATTCAAACGCACCAGGCACATGTCTAATTATAATATTCGATTCTGGAACACCATTGTCTAATAATGCTTGTTTAGCACCTTCGAATAAATTGTTTGTGATTGTATCATTCCATTCAGAAACGACAATGCCGACTTTAAAATCGGCACCGTTTGGAATATTTTCTTTGTTATAATCTGATAGATTTTTTAATGCTGTAGCCACTATTTTACTATTTTGTTTTTAGTTCTTGCAATATATTTATCTATTGCTTTCGCATTAGAGAAAGTCAAATAATTACTTTTAATTCTTGTGTAAAGTTCAGAGGCACGTTCAAAATCATTTAATTTCTCAGCAACTAAACCTGCTTTAAATAAATATTCTGGTGAAGTTTTTTCGTTTTCATTTAAATCTGCAGCTTCAATATACAATTCAAGAGCTTCATCGTATTTTTTTAATTCTGATTTACAATCTCCTTGTAAACCAATTTTATAAATTGATAAATATGTATCTTCTACATTAACACCTTCTAATTCATCTAGAGCCTTTGTAAAGTTGCCTTTAGCCATATACTGACGTGCTAATACAAACTGAGCTAATTCTCCTCCTTGTTTACCATCATAATTTTTTACAGCAGGTTCTAACATAGAGATTGCTTTATCTGTTGAATCTTTCGCAGCATAATTCAAACCAGACCAATAAGCGTCTTTTGATTTTTCGTTACTTGGTCCCCAAATAAACTGTCTATAAGTAAAATAACCTAGAGATAAAATGATTAAAGCACCTAGACCATAGGTTGTTAATCGTAATTTATTATTTTCTTTTAATTGTCTTTTAAAGTCTTCGAAAGAGAAATTTTCAAACATGGTTTTTGTTTTAATAAGGACAAAAATAATATTTTATTCAAATGAAGAAATCATTTTTATGAAAGATTAATATTTAGATATCAACAATTAATGAACTAATAACTCATTTTTTAAATTGACGAAAAGTCAAGTTAATGCGTGGATCTTTTACTTTTATCTCTTTTTTAAGTTGATGTAACCAATGTTGTTGTGATTCCATATCCATCAATAACAAAGAACCATTTTCGAGTTTAATTTCGATTTTTTCTCCTGTTTGTTTGTGTTTGAGTTGAAAAGTTCGTGTTGCACCAAAACTAAGCGAAGCAATTGTTCCAGCTGAATCTAATTCTGGTTCGTTATCACTATGCCATGCCATCCCAATTTCTCCAGAATTATACAGGTTCAACAAGCATCCATTGAATTGCATGTTTAATTCTTTTTCCAATATTTGTTTAAGATCCAAAACAACAAGTGACCAAGGATTAGTAATTTTCTTTTGTCTGGAATAGGTGTATTCGATCTGCTCATCTCCTTCAAAGGAAAATTGACGTTTGGTAATGATTTTTTTACCAAATAAAGTAAGTTCGTCGTGTTTCCAATTAACCTCTTTCATTAATTGATGGAAAATAGAGTTTTCTGAATCGTTGATAAAATAAGGTATATAGCTAGTTGATCCATTAAAAGGTAGCAGATTTGAATTTTTATTTTGTTTAAATAGATTTTTCATTTTAAATAATGTGATTTTAATTTTTAATTTATTTATTGATTAAAAATAGTTTAAATCAAATTCGCTTCTAGTTTAAAGTATATATTAAGTTTAAAATTTGATTTTATTTAGCTTAAGAATGTTGTAATAAATAAATATTACTAAATTAACTAAATTAAAAAAGAGTCATGAGGTTACTTATTTTGATTTTTATGTTTACTATGTCGGTGATGCATGCACAGGTGTCACATGTTACTGTAGGATTAAAAGATTCAAAATGGGTCCTTTATGTTGATAATGAGCCGTATTATATTCGAGGGGGGGGTGGTACTGTTAATCTTCAACAATTGAAAGATGCTGGTGGGAATACCATTCGAACTTGGGGTATTGAACACGCTCAACAGATACTTGATGAGGCTCAACATTTAGGTTTAAAAGTAATGTTAGGTTATTGGATACAACATGAAAGGCATGGATTCGATTATAATGATTCAATAGCAGTTCAAAATCAATTTAATCAAGTAAAACAAGCTGTTTTGAAGTACAAGGATCACCCTGCATTACTCATGTGGGGAATCGGAAATGAATACGAATTAGCCTATACAAACACAACAGTTTGGCGAGCTGTGAACGATATTGCTAAAATGGTGCATGAACTTGATCCAAATCATCCAACTTCAACAGTTACTGCAGGTACAAGTCTAGAAAAATTGAAGTTTGTCAAAAAGGAATTAACGGCTATTGATATTTATGGTATTAATACATATGGAGATATAGAAACTGTCCAAGAAACTTTAGATTCTGGAGCTTATAATGGTCCATATATGATTACTGAATGGGGGCCCAATGGACACTGGGAATCGCCAAAAACACCTTGGGGGATGTCTATAGAACAGAATTCTACTGAAAAAGCAACGTGTTATTTGGATCGATATCATAAATATATTGCTGCAAATAGTAATCAATGTGTTGGTTCATTTGCTTTTCTATGGGGACAAAAGCAAGAATATACGCATACTTGGTATGGATTATTTAATGAAAAAGGGAAGTCAACCGAGGCAATCGATGCGTTGACTTTTTGTTGGAAAGGTAATTATCCTGAGAATCGTTCACCTCGAATTGACTCTTTAAAAATAGACGATCAAAAGGATGTGAAGTTTGGATTTTTCATTTCGCGTAGTAAACATCAATTTAATGTTTATTCACAAGATTTTGAAAATGATAAAATAAATTATGATTGGGAGTTATATCCAGAAAGTACTGATTTAAAAATGGGAGGTGATGCTGAGTTAAAACCAAAACCAATTGATGGAAGGATTTCAAAAAAAAATGCTGCTAGTATAACCTTAAAAACTCCAACAAAAGAGGGGAATTACCGCTTGTTTTTAACCGTTTCAGATTCTAATAAAGTAGCGTACACAAATTTTCCATTTCAAGTGAAACCAGGAAAACCAAAGGTAGTAACTATCAAACCGGAAGAATTAAATTCATTTAACAATGAATAAAAACAACTACATAGTTTTGTTTTTTCTACTTTCATTATTGAAAGGCTATTCTCAACGAAATGTTGATTCCTCATTATTCAATCCTAATCAAAGCGGAATTTATCCAAAAAAAATCGTTTCTGCAATCGAAAACATCAATGTATCAGGGTATTATCGTTTTTTAGGATGTTTTTCGGATAGGTCACTTCAGTATCCTGAAATGGGTGCGGTAAATAAAAGCCTTTTTATCGGCGATGATAGTAATATTCCTCAACTTCTAATGAATGTTTCTGGTAAGCCTTCAGCAACAACTTCTTTTTCGACAGATATTTACATTTATACTCCATTGAGTGGTTCGACATCAGATTATGTTAAAGGGCTTAATTTAGGAGTAAATTTATTTGGATCTCATAAAACTTCAATAGGAACTTTCCAGGTCAAAACAGGTGGTATACATTGGTATGCATTGAGTCCGATGACTTTTGCTTCTAATACTGGTTATAATCGTTTCAGTTTGTTTGAACGTAATCCTTGGGATCCAAATACTGGAAATTTAATGAATCGTTATACGAATTATTTTAAAAATGGTACGCTTACCCAAGATACAAGGTGGGGACAACAAGCTTTTCAAGGATTTATTTTTGAGGGTTTAACGATGCCACATAGCTTCTCTTTTGCAATTATGCATGGAAAGTCTCAGTTCAATGGTGGGGCGCTGCCAAGGCCTAATTTACTTTCTGGTGGTAAAATTAGAAAAGAGCTTAAACAAGGTTTTGTTAGTTTAAATGCAATAACAAGTAAAACTTATACCGATAGTTTGACTAATGTGGCAATCGGTTATAATATGATTACCTCAGAATTTGATCTAAAAAGTAAGTTTATAGAATTTAGTGGAGAGGTAGGTGTAGGAAATTATTATAGCCCTACAAGTGTAGGGAAATGGGGTGAAGCTATTGATCTTAAATTTAAATCAACAAAAAGTTTGTTACCATTTCCAATTGAATTGAGGTTTGTCAGAATTAGCCCTCGAGTGATAAATAATAATGGTGTATTTTGGAATTCAAGTATTCAGGAATATAATTCAGCTTTTTCAGCTAATCAAGCTCCAGGAAGTCAGACTCCGATGATTCCATTTGCAAGTTCATTAGTTTCGATTGGTCAGCTAACTAACAATAGAACTAGCGCTATTTTAAATGTTGATTTAAATTTAGGAGAGAATCATAAGTTAGCGATTGGATATAGTTTGTCTCAAGAAATCAATGCTTTATCCAAACAAATCACTTATGGCCATCCGGCAAATAACTTGGCACTATCTCGTTTCTGGAGGTGGAATTTTCCTTCTGGAGTGGGGCCGTATGCTAATTTAAATAAAATTTATAGGGGAGTTTATGAAACAGTATCTATCACAGATTCTATCTCTGCGAAAGGTTTCAATTCGATTGAAGTATGTTATAAAAATTCGACCAAATTGCTAAATAAACGTTTGATGCTTTTATATCTTGGAGGATTTCATACAGTTCAAAGAAGTTTTTCATTTATGCCTCAATTTAACAATTTAAGTTATTTACAAAGTTTAAATCAACAAATTGAATTTTATTTAGAAATACATCCGAAATTTATTTTATCGAATTATTTTGGTTATGATCGTATTATCGCTGGGAAATTTACAGAAATAGATATACAAACCTTAAAGCATAAGGATCAAACTGGTTATAGTTATGCAATTGGTTTAGATGTTGAATTGGCAAAATCTGTTGGTTTGTATCTAAGACAAAGATGGATTAATTATCATGATAAAAACTTTGTACTAGATCGTTACAAAGGAACTGAAACTACTGTAGAACTTAAAATATTTTTTTAAATGAAAATTTATACTCTAATCTTTTTTTCTTTGCTTAATTGCTTTTTGTTTGGGCAAGATGGGAAAAAAGTTCAATTTGTTGGAGGTGCACGTTCCTTGTTAAGTGCATCTGACATATCTACAAATGAAACAGATACGGTTACTGTTGGAAAAACAACAGGGGGATATGCTTTAATTGATTTAGGCGTTAAAATAAATCCGAATCCTAAAACGGAAATATTAGGTATGTTTAGAATTAATAACGCTTTTGGGGGATTTTGGGGAAGCGATGTGTCCTTTGGTGTTCGTCAATTACACGTCAAAGGAATTGCTGGAAAAGGGATTAGATATCAAATTGGAAATATTGATTATAAGCTAACACCATATACTTGTTTTAATTCTAATCCAGATTTAATCTTACCGAGTTTCGGTACAACAGCTATAAAAGAGCAGATTATCAATTATGAAAGTTTTTATAAAGCGAACACATGGAGACAACAAGGAGCTGCTGTAGACTTTATTCTCAATTTTAATAAATATAATGATGAGGTTAAGGTTAAAAGTTTTCTTTTTAGATTGAATCCATCTAATCAATCGTCTTTATTTGAGAGACTTTACGGAGGAGGTAGTATTGTATTAAATCAGCATAAAAACTTTCAAATTGGAGCAAATTATGCGAGTGTATTTGATGTGAGAGGAACAGCTTTAAATAACGATTTCTATCGAAATCATGTTACTACTTTGATCTATGACTACAAATATGATTTTGAAAAGTTTCAGCTTCAATTTTCTGGAGAAAGTGGTATCTCAAATACCTTTTCAGCTGAGCAAATTAATCCTCAATTAAAAGATTATTTCATCCATGTAAAAGCAAAATCAATTTTGAAAAAAACAGGGATTCAGTTTGAAGCAAGCTTTATGGATAATGGGGCTGATTTTCGTAGCGCTGGAGCACAATCAAAAAGAATTGATTTTAATCAGCAAAATACATATTATCAAAGATATACTAATAATCAAATTATTAGGCCGATTAGCTATTACGACTTATACAATGATCCTGCTTTGTATTCTATGCAATTTTCTACAAAGTTGATGGAGTATAATCCTGCAATTAACAACGTGCTACCATATGGAATTGCTACATTCAATCGAAGAGGTGCTTACTTTTCAATCAATTATAACGATAAAAAAGATAGAATAAGAACAGAATTTAAGTATCATCTTCTTGGAGAAGTAAGGGGGCAAGGGACATTAGCATTGAGAAAATTTGATTACTTAGTTGGTTCTATAAATTTTAATCCATCTGCTGTTTTTAATTGGAAAAAATCACAGACATTATTTTTAGCGGTAGCATATCAACATACAAATCGAAATAGTCAACTGCCATTAGAATCAATTAATCTTCAGTCTTACACCTTGAATTTTGGGTTTTCTTGTGAAATTATAGATAAACTTTATCTGATAGGAAATAGTTATTTGTTTCAAAGTAAGGGTAATGAAATAATGCCTGTTAGAGATTCGGAGGGAGTGATAATTAACTTCCAACCAACTAGTATTTCGGGAAGTGAATACTGCCTATCAAGTGGTTTGAAATTTGAATTTTCAAAAGATGTTTACTTAAGTATTTTTTACGAACATAACGTAAATAATTTTATGGCATATAAGCCATACAATTTCAATCAATTTCAAGTTGTTTATTTTATGAAATTTTAAGTATGGAACGCATTTTATATACTCTACTTGTAGTAATTTTTCTTGTAGGTTGCAGGAAAGATGAACTAAAGAAAATTGATGGGCCTTCATTGGCTGATTTAAATGGGAAATTTTCAATAATTGCCAATTTAAAAGCAAGTAAAGATTCGGTTAATTTCTCCGCTAATGAATCCGTTTTTTTTACAGCTGAATTTTCAAAAGTATCTACCTGGAAACTAGAAATTATTGGTCAAACAAGTGGTGCCATAAAAGAAATTTCGGGTGTAGGAAGTAAATTGACTGTTAATGAAACAACTTGGGGAGGTGCAACTACTTTTTTCCCTATCTTTAGGTCAGAATTATGTACTGTGCGACTCTCTGTTCAGGGTGAAAAAGATACGCTAATAACAACTGTTAAAATCAAAGAACCTAAAGTAAATTCGGGATTTGTTGTTGCTGACTTTGAGTCTCCTTTTAATACCGGTTGGTCCTCTTTTGTGCAGTCTGGTGCTAATATGGATTTTCAAATAAAGGATGATGACTTAGCACCTGAAGGGGCAGGGTACCTGAATATGGCTGGAACAGTAGATTGGGATTGGTTAATAGGTTTAATTAATTTTAAGGCAACTGCTTACGGTGCTAAAACTTTTCCACTAAGTTCAAATCCAGACAATTTATATTTCAATTTACTTGTTTGGGGCGAACCAAGTTTAACAAATAGTTTAGTTCTTTTTCAATTTCAAGAAGATGAAAATGGGGATGGTAAATTCAGTTCAAATTCTGAAGATATGTATTCACATCAGATTACGATTAATTGGACTGGTTGGAAATTAGTTAGTATACGATATAGTGATCTACTTTCGCTTGTAAATGGTTCACCAGCAGCTGCTTCAGGTAATGGTGTTTTTGAGCCAAATAAGTTGATGCAAATTAACATGCTCCATTTAGCAAATCCAAAGTCAGGTTTTGCAAAATCGAAGTTGGACTACTTGATATTTACTGAAGGTAAACCAATCGAACCATGATTCATAAAAAAACACATATCATTCTTTTTTTTACATTCAGTTTTTTGTTTACTTATTTAAGTGCACAAAAAGTCGAATCTGAAGCAAAAACAAAATGTTTTAATTTCAAAACTTTAGGTTTATATGATTCTACGGAATCAATATCGAATTCTATACATGGATTCACACAATTGAACGTTTTTGATGGAACTAATTCTGATGAAGTTTGGTGGTCTAAAAATGCAATCTGTGTGCAAGGAAAATTTGAAATAGATTCTTCAAAAACAAATTATTTGTTTTTGAAATGGAATAAAGATCAAACGGAATGTGATTGGGTAGGGTTAGGTTTTGGTTGGGATGGTTGGTCTGCCAAAGATATGGCTTATTTAAAAGATTCTTTGGCTTTTGCTCTTACATTACGTTCTTCAAGAGAAATATCGAATTTGCCATGGGCATTCGGTCTTGAAGATTATAATGGTAATCAATGTTGGGTAGGGTTTAAAAAAGATTTTTTATCTAAGTCTAGTATAAACAAAACATGGAATACTATTTTAATACCTGTAAGTGCGTTTCCAATAATGGAGAATGAGGTAGATTTAACCGCAACGAAGCAATTAATTATTCAGTTATTTGCAGCAGGTGAAATAGAATTAAAGTCTATTCGAATGGTGCCTTTTCAAAATAAATAATTCATTATTGTTTTTGAATGATTTGTCTGTAATTTATATTGTCTTGTTCGATAGAAATAATATAAGTACCAGGGGATAAATGCTTCAAAGAAATGGAATGAATAGGAGTTGTATCGTTTCGAGCTTCTATTATTTTACCCTCTATGGTGTAAATCTTAAAATTAAGAATGGATGAATTTGAATTTAAGTAAAGCTCATCATTTGTTGGGTTTGGATAGAAACTGAGTGATTCAGGAACATCATCTATTGATGCTTTAGGATCAGGTTGATAAACTCTTACAAAGTCAATCTTCATCTCAGCGGGAAAAATAGTAGACTGATCAGGATATCCTGGCCAGTTGCCACCAACAGCAAGGTTTAAAATTAAGTAAAATGGTAAATGAAATTCTTCTGTACCATTCACATTGTTTTTAATATTTAATTGATAATAAATAACATCATCCATGAACCATTGAATTTTTGTAGAATCCCAAATGATACTATAATTATGGTAAACAGCAGGGTCAGCTGCTACAACTCCTCCCCAGTATTGGTGCCCCATATTATCCCAATGAGCTGTACCATGTATTTTCATTTCTGAATTAATATGTTCCATAACATCAATTTCCCCACACTTAGGCCACGAAACTTGATCGATTGAAGTGCCTAACATCCAAAAAGCTGGCCATAATCCTTTTCCTTGTGGACATTGAATACGACTTTCGATTTTTCCGTACTTTGTTGAGAATTTGCCTTTAGTACTAATTTTTGCAGATGTATATGAATTTGAACCATATGGTTCTTTTTTAGCAGTAATGGTTAGTTGTCCTTGAGAAATATTTAAATTATTTGAACCAGCTGTATAAAATTGCGATTCATTATTACCCCAACCATTTCCACCTGTTTCTTGAATCCACTTGGTATCGTCTAATTTATTTTCATTGAATTCATCACTCCAGATCAAAGTCCATTGAGCATGAACATTACAATTAATCAATAGGATTATGAGATATAGATATTTCATAGTATTTTTTATTTAATATAAATAGATTTAAAGACAAAAATGAAGGGGCTATTTTCAACGTAGCCCCTTTGTGATCTATAATAATTGAATATGATTTATTCTTTAATTACTCGAGAAATATGACTTCCAGCATTTGTATTTACTTCTATAAAATAAATACCACAGTCATATTTTGATAACTCTAATTGATAATCTGAATTTCCAATAGAATTAAAGTTAGAAATTAGTTCACCATGAATTCCGAAAACATTTAATGTTTGAATTAGTTCATCACTATGAATGAATAAATTAGATGATGTTGGGTTTGGATTTAAACTAACATTAATATTATTCAATCTAGGTAGTGAATTAGTTAAACAAACTCCACACTGATCATATGTGATGGATAAATCTCCTTGTCCAATTACCCATCTTCTGTTGGCATATGAATTATAATCGGTAACAGGAGCACAACCACCTCCATTTTGCATATCGTTAATTAAGTTTTCAGTTTTTCCGTCTTTAACGATTAAATATTCAATAGTATCTTTAGGTGCTGGAGATAATTTAATAGTCCAAGTTCCATCGCCATTTTTCACACCTTGTGGTCCCCATGCAGGGTTCCAACTCCAGATAGCTCCAGTAAGGTTGACTTGTTTTGCAGAGTCGCAAATTTGTACTGTAACATTTAAATCCGGGTAAGAACATGGTACACAACGATCATAAGAGATCGATACATCTCCCGAACCCACGTCCCAACGTCTGTTTGCATAACCAGAGTAATCTGTAACAGGAGCACAAGTTCCTCCATTTTGCATATCTGAAATCAAATTTTCTTGAACACCATCAACGATAACTAAATATTCCATATTAGCAGTTGGTTTAGGGCTTAAAGTAAATTTCCAAACACCATTTCCTTGATCTTTAGCAATAGGACCTCCATTAGGATCCCAATTCCACCATGGACCAGTTAATCGAACAGAGTTAGCATTTGTTTTACAAACCTCTACAGTGATATTTAATTCATCAACAGTACATGTACCACATTTACCATAAGTGTTGCTAATAGCTAAGCCATCTGTTGTTAACCATTTACGATTAGCATAGGTAGCTTTATCAGTAACAGGTGCACAGGTTCCTCCATTTTGCATTTCTGAAATTAAATTTTCTTGAACACCATCAACAACCAATAAATACTCCATTGCGTCTGTTGGTGCTGGTGAAAAAGTAAAAGTCCAAGTACCATTTTTATTGTCTACAGCCTCAGGTCCACCTGTAGGATTCCAACTCCACCAAGGTCCAGTTAGTCTAACTGACGTTGCTGATTTACACACCGTAGTTGTAATGGTTAAGTTTTGCGAAAATGCATTACCCAAAAACAATACGGAAAGTATAAGTAATTGTATAAAATTTTTCATAGTCCTGTAATTTTAGATTTTCTTAAAAATAATTAATAATTGTATAAAATACAATAAGTAAAAATCTTTTTTTCTTTAAAACTAAATTTTAACCAATTATAATTTAAATTGAAATTCAGTTTCTGAATATAGTTGTTGAAATAGAATAGAATCAAAAGAAAATAATTTCGCAGGCCTATGTTTAACATTAGCTTGTT
>JBKCEW010000171.1:0-13734 GCA_046304235.1 Crocinitomicaceae bacterium
GTTATCATTCATTAAACAAAAAATAGATTACTTACCTGCCCCAAAAAATGGATTTCAATTTCTGCTTGATGTATCGCTAGGAAGGAGGTCAACCTCAAGAAACGATAGTTTAAACCTTAAATTTGATAATACCTTAAAATCTGAATATCAGTTAACTCACTATTTTTCAATTTTCAAAAGAAATATCATAAAAACACAAATTTCAGGAGAAATTTATTTAGCTCCTTACTATTATCAAAATGAAATGTTACGTTTTGGAGGGTTATTGAATCAAAGAGGTTTTAGAGAAGATGAATTACTTGGTAATATTCGATTTACCCAATCATTTGAATACCGATTTATGATTGAACAAAACTCATACCTATTTGCATTTTATGATCTTTCCTATTATGAAAATCAAGTAAAAAATAAGTTAAAAGATACACCTTATGGATTTGGCACGGGTATAAGTTTTGGGACGAATCAGGGAATATTTTCAATCTCTTATGCTATCGGGAGTCAGAAAAACAATCCTTTATTATTGAGAAATGGAATTATTCATTTCGGTTATATCAGTTATTTTTAATCTGAAAGTTTGTCTTTAATTTGCTTCATAAAATTGGAAGCATAAACAAAATCAATAATCTCTTTATTATCTGTTGTTACAATTTCAGATTTTGAACCTTGCCACCAATTCTTACCTTGATATATAAAATTAATTTTATCTCCAATTTCAATCACACTATTCATATCATGAGTGATTACGATGGTAGTTGTATTAAATTCGTAGGTAATTTCTTTAATTAAATTATCAATAAGTATCGATGTTTTAGGGTCTAAGCCTGAATTAGGTTCATCACAAAAAAGATATTTTGGGTTCATAACAATTGCACGTGCAATGGCAATTCTTTTTTGCATACCACCACTACATTCCGCAGGGAATAATTGGTTCTTTCCTGATAGATTTACTCTATCAAGACAAAAATCTACTCTCTTTAATCTTTCTTTTTTGGTTTGATTCGTGTACATTCTTAAAGGAAACATAATATTTTCCTCAACGGTCATAGAATCAAATAAGGCAGCCCCTTGGAACATCATCCCGATTTGAGTTCGAATATTTCTACGTTCAAATTCACTCATCAAACAGAAATCAACACCGTCGTAAAGTATTTTACCTGAAGTAACTTCATGCAATCCTACTAAACATTTTGCTAAAACTGATTTTCCTTGTCCAGAAGAGCCGATAATTAGATTTACTTTGCCTTTTTCAAAGATTGCAGAGACATCATCTAGTACTTTATGTCGACCAAACACTTTGGTAATATGTTGTACCTCAATCATTATAACAAAAACATTTGTGTAATAAAGAAATTAGCTAACAAAATTGCAATACTACTATTTACAACCGCTTTTGTAGAAGATTTACCAACATCAATCGCTCCACCTTTTGTATAATATCCATAAAAAGAGGCAATAGACACAATTAAAAATCCAAAAACAACTGTTTTAGAAAGAGCATAATATATATCACCTACTTTAAAAAATGATCTTATACCAAAAACATATGCCTCTGTTGAAGAAAGACCAGATAAAAGCAATGCTAACCAACCTCCTAATAGGCTTAAAGACATTGAAAAGATGATTAAAATAGGAAAGAAAACTACTGCAGCAATAATTTTAGGTAAAACAAGGTAATTTAAGGAATTCACACCCATAATTTCTAAAGCATCTATTTGTTCTGTAACGCGCATCATCCCTACTTCTGATGAAATATTAGACCCTACTTTTCCAGCTAAAATAAGAGATATAATGGTAGGAGAAAACTCTAAAATGGTACTTGATCTTGTGATATAACCTATTGTATATTGTGGTAAAAATGGTAAATCCATATTTGATGCTGTTTGCAATGAAATTACCCCTCCCATAAAAATGGACATTAAAAAAACAATTGGTAAAGAGGCTATTCCAATAAGTTGTGTTTCTTCGATGCACCTTTTCCAAAAAACATTAAACTTTTGCGGCTTTGAGAATACCTCCCAAAGCATAGCAAAATACTTCCCAATATTTGATATTAATCTGAACATTTTTGCTAATTTAACTACTAATTTCGATTTCAGATAATAAATTTCGGAAAGAAAATCAGTAAATGACATCTTCAGAAGAATTAAAAACTAAAATAGCTAACCAATTGGAGAAATACCTACCCGATGGTTTTGCTATCTATGTTGCTGAATTATTCTTACCTGTTCCTGTTAAATTTAAAATTGTTAACCCAAGAAACACAAAACTTGGAGATTATAGACCAGCAAATAATGGTTTACCTCATCGAATTACTATAAACGGGAATCTAAATCCATTTGCATTTCTAATAACAACAATACACGAATTCGCTCACTTACAGGCCCATACAAAATATGGTAGATACATCCAACCACATGGAAATGAATGGAAAAAAACATACAGAGAATTATTAATTCCCATTATAGAAACAAAAAAACTACCTCTAGATATTGAGAATGCACTCATAAATTCATTAGTAAATACCAAAGCTTCCTCATGTTCGGACATTGGGTTATCCCGAGTTTTGAAAAATTATGATCAACAGAATGATGATTTTGTTTTGCTTGAAACTTTACCAATAAACTCGAAATTTAATTTACAAGGAAAAATGTTTGTTAAAGGTCCACTAAGAAGGAAAAGATTTGTTTGTGAGGAAATTCAAACTAAAAAAAAGTATCTAATTTATGCCATCGCAGAAGTAATTCCTATATTTGAAATCTGATTTAATGTAAAGAATGAATAATAACTATTGTATTATCATGGCTGGTGGCGTTGGAAGTCGCTTTTGGCCAATGTCTACTCCACAAAAACCAAAACAATTTCTAGATGTACTTGGAATAGGGAAATCTTTATTGCAAATGACATTTGAACGTTTGACAAAAATCGCCCCAGCGGAAAATATATTCATAGTTACTAATCAAGGCTATGTAGACTTGGTAAAAGAACAATTACCAACTATAGATTCAAGTAGAATTTTAACGGAACCTAAACGTAAAAATACTGCACCTTGCATTGCTTATGCTGCTGCTAAAATTTACGATTTAAATCCTGATGCAAATTTAGTCGTTGCTCCTTCAGATCATTTAATACTTAAAGAGGATAAGTTCACTTCTATCGTTAATATCGCAATTGAACAAGCTAAATCAGAAGAAAGACTTGTTACACTTGGTATTCAACCAACACGACCTGATACTGGATATGGGTATATTGAGTTTGAAGAAATTGGTGATATGATGGGAGGTGAAGTAAAAGAAGTAAAACATTTTAGAGAAAAACCAAACAAAGAATTAGCTGAAATATTTGTTAGAGCGGGGAATTTCTATTGGAATTCAGGTATTTTCATTTGGAAAGCTTCCTCTATTCTTAATGCTATCAAAAAATTCAATACTCCTTTATATAATTTGTTTTCACCAGAAAACGGATTTTACAACAAAGAGGGTGAGCAAGAAAAAGTAAATCATTGTTTTGAGGTTTGTGAAGATATTTCCATAGACTTCGCTGTTATGGAACATGCTAAAAATGTAGATGTTGTTCTTGCAAACTTTGATTGGTCTGACCTAGGTACTTGGGGAAGTCTATACACCCATTTAGAAAAAGATTATAATGGAAATGCTGTAATTGGTGACCATGTTCATATGATTAACTCTACTAACTGTATTGTTAATTTACCATCTAATAAACTAGCTTTAATTGAAGGACTTGACAATCATATCATTGTTGAAGCAGATAACATGCTTATGATTTTAAATAAAGCAGACGAACAAAACATCAAAAAATACATGTTTACTCTAAAAGAAAAGAGTCCTGGGTTATTTAAATAAGTATCAATACAAAACTTAGAGCGACAGAATTCGAGTCGCTCTTTTTATTGAACCATTATTTTTTGAAGTGAATTATTAAGATGAACAAAATAAATTCCTTTGTCAAAATCTGAAACATCAATCTTAATCTGCCCTACTCCTTCAGATTTATAAACTTGCTGTCCTATCGCATTTAAAATTTTAATTTCTTGATTAGTTGACAATGCAATGTATAAATCTTTACTTGAAGGATTTGGCCAAATCCTTACTTGAATTTCTTTTTCATTAGTAGAAGCAAATTCCGTATTAATGACACCAACAGCATCCAAATCAAATCCTGAAGAAGGATAGGGTGTTGGAAACGGGTCGTTGATTAGATTTCCCTTGATATCTTTTGTGCCAATAGTTGGATTTATAGACCCTATTACGTCAATCAACCTGACAAACTTAATATTTTGAAGATCTAGAACCGAAGAATCTTTCAAAAGTTCTAAATCGAATGGCGTTCCAAAACCTGCTTTATATTTTCCTGCTAGGTTATCAATTTTAGTAGCTTCCATAATTGCGTCATTTCCTAACTGAATAACTGTAGGAGTTAAAGAAGTAGAAGGAAAACGAATAAAATGATTTCCATCTGAACTTACTTCAACAAATGCTAATTCTAAATAAGTACTATTAAAACTATTTTCAAAAACTGCAAAATCAGGTCCTACTCCATTCTGAATTCGGTGAGGAAAAGTCAAGGTTATTACACCACTATCTCCTAAACTGATTACTCTTGAATCTGGACTTCCTAAACCATCTTCTATCTTACCAATTGTTGCTAAACCTAATTTTTTATCTGTTATATTTTGCCAGCCTCTAGAAATGACTCCTTCAATCGCCCAAAACTGAAAAACAGCGGAATCTTTCGAAATTGCGGTTGTTCCTATTTGGTCAACCGCTGGTGCAAATTGAGCATTAAATCTGAAAAAATTCAATAAAAAAAAGAATAATAGGAATTTATTCATAACAAATAATTTTTGACGGATTTAAACCTGCTTTAAACTTTTCTTTTAGTTTGCCATTTGTATCAAAAATGGAAACATACCCTTGATTAACATAACCATTAGCATCTGTGATGCATATCTCATTTTTGTTTGGTAAAAATTGAACATTATAAGGATTTACAAAACCTGAAAGAGAAATAAAATCATTTAATTTACTACTGTTTTTCTTCATAGAAAAAAGACTCAACGATTGATTATTGGTGTTTATTAATAATAAAGAATCTTGATAAAGCTCCATAGCGAGTATGTTTTCATTAAATGTTTTTTCAATTTCACCACTTGTTATGTTTACTAATTTCCAGCTTGGTTCTACATCATTGTAATTGCCACGGGAAATGACATATGCATTATCATTCAATCCTTTAATAATATTTCCTGGATTTATACCAACAATGATCCTTTTAACTTCAGAAAGCGTATTCAAATCAACAATTGAAATGGTACTATCCATTTTTGGAGGATTTAACCCTCCAGAGTTTGCCACCAATAATTGCTGGTTTAATAAGCATAAATTTTCAGGGTTATCACCTACTTTAATTCGTTTTGTAATTTGAAAACTAACTGTATCAATGACATCAACATAACCATCAAAACAAGACACAAATACATTTGAACCATAACCAATAATATTTCTTGGTTGTTTCGATTTATTATCAGCAATCATTGGGATTTGTTTCAATGACTTTAATGTTTTTGCATCCAATACCTCTATAATACTTGATACATTTACAACTGCATAGATTTTATTTCCAAAACGTATCATATCATTGCCTGTGTCACCTAATCCACGTTGATTATTGGCTTGAAAAACATCCAACGTTACATTTCTTGTTTTTACATCATACCAGGTCAGACTTGCATTATTTTGATTAAATAAACCCTCATTTAAAACCAAATAACCTTCAGAAGTCGAAGAAACTTGTTCATTTTTCTCACTGTTTTTTTTCTTACAACTGTGAATAAAAAAAGAAAGAATAAAAACTACTAAATAGACTTTATTGAAAAGCATAAGATAATGATATTAAGTAATTTCTTCCTGGCATAACGTAATAACGAATGTATTGATAGGAAGCATCAAAAAGATTTTTCACAGAGAAATTACATTTAAATTCACTTTGTATTTTTGTCTTATATGTATAAGCAATGGAAACATCCGACAAGGCAAACCCTGAAACAAGGTTTGAATTAATGTTTTCATTTAATGCATATCTACTTGACAAGATGGTTGTGGAGCAATTTAAAGAAACTTTTTTGTAAAATTCCATGTTTAAATCCATTGTTCCTGTATGTCTTGGAATATATGCGATTTGTTGTTTGTATGATGGACTTGTTTTTGATGAGTAATCTAAAGCAGACTGAAAAGAGTAGATTCCTTTTGTTTTTATAGAAATAGTAGATTCATTAAAAAAGATACGTTCAATGGATAAATCTGCACCTTGGGTTAATACTTTTCCTACATTTTGAACAGACCATAAAAACAGATTTTTTGTCGGTATAGCAACGATTTTATTTTCAATAAGGTTAGAGTAAACATCAACACCTACCTTAAATTTAATAAAATACATAGACGTTCCTAAATCTAATTGATTGACGATTTCTGGTTCTAACTCTTTTTCGTAAATAGTATTAATAAATAATTCACCGAAAGTTGGTAAGCGCATCGTTCGTTTAAGTTGCAATCGAGGAATACCGATTAATTTAATCGCTGACTTTTTCTCTACAAAAATATTACCAGAAAAAATAGAATGGTATTCTGATAGGCCTCCTGTTTTCTGAGTCAAAACCTGGTGATTATTTAATTGCAAATGATACAAATAACCTTTCTTCTCAATTTTAGTTCCTAAAACAAACATTCCAATGTGTCTTTTAGGATTATAAACAAGTGTTGTATTTTGAGAAACAAGCGTATGTAATTGATATTCTAATCCACCAAAAAAATCAATGATTGAATCTTTCCAATTGACATTAAAAACTTCACCAATTGATAATGAATTATTTTGATAGTTTTGAAGCATAATACCCTTATTATTTAAATAACTTGGGTCTGTATATTGCATCTCATTAGTTTGGTAAGTACCATAAGATTTAGCGTTATAATTGTTTTTACAAACGATCCTCTCCACATTAATAATATGATTTTGAGTAAATAAACGTTGTGTAGCAAAATCATTATAAAAAATAACAGAACCAGGTAATCCCTTTTTTGATTGATAAAAATGGTAAGCGGCATTCCATCGCTTGTTTTCATTTATTGTTGAAAAATGAATTCCTGTATTCATTTCTACTAAATCATTATTTTTTCGAAAAGCATGGAATTGATTTTCACCATTCATATATTTGAATGGATAACTACCCTCAAAACTTCGGCGTTTACCATATATAGCAACTGATTTATTTTGAAATCGTTTCTTTATAGATAAATAATTATCCAATTGGTTAAAAGAACCGTATCTTGAATTAAACCTAAACTGATATTTTTCACCCGAAAATGTATTTTCAAAAGTTTGGATATTTAGTGTGTTAGCAGCAACTAACGAAGAAACTGGATATAAAAAAGAGGGATTTGACACAGAGTTAAAGCGAATATTCTCTATGTTTTCCGCTTGAATTCCACCTAAATCTATCTGTCCAACTTGGTGATTGTTCAATGCAAATTCATTAAGCATAACTACGCTATGATTACCAGAAATTCCCCGAAAAGAAATAGTTTTAAGTCCGCCTAAACCACCATAGTTTTTCAGTGAAATCCCAGCAATTTTTTGAGTGATTACGCCCACATCTTCTGCAGGAATGGATTGAATTTCTTTTCTTGTTAATTGTTGTTCCAATGCATTCAACGAAAAAGTATCCTGCTTTTGGAGAATTACAATTTCCTTCAACTCTTTATGAGTCTGTGCAAATATTGAAAAAGAAAAACAAAACATCCCAATACTTTGTATGAGATGTTTCATTGAAAAATTAATATTTAGCTTTCAAATTATCTAAAGCAAAATAAGATGGTGTCAGCATACCACCATTATTATTATCTGAAGATGATAAATTAAATACAAGCGAATCGGTATTACTTAAAGAAGAAATATCAATTGTTTTCCATGACTTTAAAATAAAATGATCGTTTGCATTTTGAGATCTAAAATCCGCCAGATAAACGTCTATTGAATTTTTTACTACACCATTCAAATATCCATTAATAACAAGTTTGAAAAAATCACCTTTCTCGAATTTTTTTGCTGGATTATACCCTTTTTTCATGGATAAAGCTGCGTAGGTTGTATTTGTTATATCAACACTAGTTAAATTTGGTTTTTTGGAAGGGCAGGTGATTTTAGCTCCGTTTTTACCGACAATATATATCTTACTATTAGCTCCTCCTGAACCCGCAAATGCTGAAAATTCATTTGCAAATCCTTCAGTTATTGTATCATTCAATGTTGAAATAGCAAAACCTTTTGCTAGGTAATAATTAGTTTTCCCATCCCAAACATAAGAATCTTGCACTGATTGAAAAATAAAATTCTTCGAATCAAACTGATTTGTAATCCCAACACTATCAACATATCCTTTAGCTCCAACAGACAAATCTTCAAAATCAACAACACTTATGGAATTGTCTAAAGATTCCGTTACTTTTTTGATTTCTTCTTTTTGACAACCAATAAAAACAGTTGAAACTAATGATGCAGCAAGCACCAAATGAATGTTTTTTACGAACATACTTTTTTTCTTCATTTTACTTAATTTAAAATAATTAATAAATAAAAAGAAGAAATCAGGGGATTCTTTCCCACATAAGGACGAGTTACCTTTCGTGACTAAAACTAGTCAAAGCAAGTAATTCCGACTTTATTCTGAAGTCTTCATTAATAAAGATTTAGGCAGGTATTCTGACTCGCTCCAACTCAACTTCACCTTCCCATTTCTAGACGTCATTGAAACAGTGGTATCTTGAAGTTGATTTAACAGAACATACAGCTGCAGAAACAGTTCTGGATTCACACCAGATTCCCTTTTACTTCACAGAGTGATACCGTAAATCTAGCACAAAGGTAATTATTTTAAATCAAATGAGATAGATCTTAATAAATTGTATTATTAATAAACAAAAAATCCCCTAACGATTTTCATCACTAGGGGATCAATATTTAAGTAATTTAAAATTATTCGTTTTCAGCCACTACCTCTTGTACTTCTGGTAAGTGTTGTTTTAATAAGTTTTCAATTCCCCCTTTTAAAGTAGCAGTTGAAGAAGGACATCCAGCACAGGCGCCTTTTAATAAAACGGTAACTGTTCCTTGTTCAAAACCTCTGAATTCAATAGCACCACCATCTGATTCAACCGCTGGACGCACATACTCATCTAATAAACCACGAATAGCATCGTCGTATTCTGAAACAGCATATTCTTTTTTAGGCTGATCATCTTTTGAAGGAGCTGGTTTAGGAGCAGGCATTTGAATCAAAATATCCTTTGAATCTGCAATCCAATTTTTAACAAACTCACGTAAATCCATCGTAATAAAATCCCAAGGAATATTATCAGACTTCGTAATAGTAACAAAATTACTAGCAATAAACACATTGCGAACAAAAGGAAATTTAAACAATTCTTCAGCCATAGGAGAAAACCCTTTAGCATCAGCACCAGAAGTAAATTCAACAGATTCCCCTGTTAACATTAAATATTTGTTAGCAACGAACTTCATTGTTGAAGGATTCGGTGTCATTTCGGCATATACATTTACAGGAACTTGCATAACTTTATTTTTTTGTTCAAAATTACAACATAAATCCTTGTTCAAATTCTCTTTTGAATGATAATTCGATAGAATTTTTTATTATTTTCGTGCCAATTTAAATTTAAAAACCAAACTATGTCATATTTGTTTACGTCAGAGTCTGTTTCTGAAGGGCATCCAGATAAAGTAGCTGATCAAATTTCAGATGCATTAATCGATCATTTTATGGCTTTTGATCCAACTTCAAAAGTTGCTTGTGAAACATTGGTAACTACTGGTCAAGTTGTTTTAGCTGGTGAGGTAAAAACTTCCACTTATTTAGATGTACAATCAATTGCTCGTGAAGTAATTAAAAAAATCGGTTATACCAAGTCAGAATATATGTTTGAAGCTAATTCTTGCGGTATTCTTTCAGCTATTCACGATCAATCTGCTGATATTAATCAAGGGGTTGACAGAGTTGTTTCAAATGATGATTTTGAAGCAAGAGCAAATGCTCAAGGAGCTGGTGACCAAGGTATGATGTTTGGTTATGCTACTAAAGAGACTGAAAATTATATGCCTTTAGCGTTAGATTTAGCTCATAAAATTTTACAAGAACTTTCTCACATTCGTAACAACGAACCTGAATTAATCGGGTATTTAAGACCAGATGCTAAATCACAGGTTACTATCGAATATTCTGATGATAATGTTCCGCAAAGAATTGATAGCATCGTTGTATCAACACAACACGATGATTTTGCTTCGGAAGCTGAAATGTTAGAAAAAATAAAACAAGATATAATTAACATCGTAATTCCTCGTGTTAAAGCAAAATTGAGACCTGAATTACAAGTTTTATTTACAGATGAAATCCAATATCACATTAACCCAACTGGTAAATTTGTAATTGGTGGACCTCATGGAGATACAGGTTTGACTGGACGTAAAATTATTGTTGATACTTATGGAGGTAAAGGTGCTCACGGAGGTGGTGCATTTTCAGGTAAAGATCCATCTAAAGTAGACCGTTCGGCTGCATATGCAACAAGACACATTGCTAAAAATTTAGTTGCAGCAGGTTTGTGTGACGAAGTTTTAGTTCAAGTTTCTTATGCTATTGGTGTAGCTAAACCTTGTGGTCTATATATCAATACTTACGGTACAGCGAAAGTGAACAAAACGGATGGTGAAATTGCTAGAATCGTAGAAGGTATTTTTGACTTACGTCCATACGCAATCGAGCAACGTTTGAAATTACGTAATCCTATCTATTCTGAAACAGCTGCTTATGGCCATATGGGAAGAAAAAATGAAATAGTTACAAAAACATTTAAATCTCCAGACGGTTCAGAAGTTAAAAAAGAAGTAGAGTTATTTACTTGGGAAAAACTAGATTTCGTTGATAAAGTAAAAGATGCTTTTTCATTATAAAAATGATAAATTATATTATTTCAAAGGAGGCTACCAGTTTTGGTAGCCTTTATTTTTTGAATTATGTTTTTTTGCCAACTTTCTAGCTTTTTTATCTCGTTTGTATGTTTCTTTGATTCTTCTTTTTACTTCAGGAGTTTGTCTGCTCCAAAAATCTTTTTTAGCTTTTTCAGATGCTTTTCTAGCTATTTTTAATTGTTTTCTTTCTTCTTTGTGAAGCTTCTTCATCATTTCTGCTTCTGTCAAAGGCTTATCTACAGCGTCATCCTTTTTTAAGATTCCGCAAGAAATTAGGTTCCATAAAATAATGAAAATGACAAAATAACATTGATATTTTGAATTACCTTTGTTCATCTTTAATGACTGGAAATGAAATTAGGAATAATTTTGATGTTTGGAATGTTAACGTTTATTTTTTCCTGTAAAAAATCAACTAATCACCCTATACCAAGCGTTCCTTTTGATATCACGATAAACATCTCTCTTCCTAGCTACAATAGTCTACAAGGAGTTGGTGGATGGGCTTACGTATCAGGAGGTGTTCAAGGAATTGTAGTATATCGAAAATCATCGGATGAATTTGTTGCTTACGATCGAAAATCACCTATTGTTTCTAGCGAATGTAAACAACCACTGACAACAAATCCTGATAACTTTTTACAATTGGATGATTCCTGTACAAAAGCAAAATTTTCGTTATTCGATGGATCGCCTATTTCAGGTTCTGAATTTGGACTAAGACAATATCAAACACAATGGAATGGATCAAGCACCCTTCGAATCTTCAATTAAGGTGTCAACTGTTTTGTACCCCATTCCAAAACGATTGACATAAGGATTAAATAAATCAATTTGTTCTAACGTTCTAATCCCGCCAGAAGCTTTAATTTGTAAATTAGATTTTGCTTTTTCAATCTCTAACTGCATCACTTTCACTTTTTCAATCTCCGCTCCAATTGCAACTTTCCCAGTTGATGTTTTAATAAAATCAACGCCTGATTGTATACAAATTCTGGCAGCTACTTCTGTTTCCTCAATGGATAACAAACCACTCTCAACAATCACTTTCAATCCAATATTTTCACCTAATTTATTTTTATAATTATGGGTAAAATCAGACCATTTTATTAGTTCTTTCAATTGTTTTTCAGTTTCATTTATTTTTTTGTAATTCAATACCAAATCTAACTCGTCTGCACCAGCAGCAATTGCATTTTTCGATTCAATTATTTTTGATTCAATTGAATTTTGCCCATCTGGAAAATCAATGACGGTGCAAACTAAAACAGCCGAATTTTTCAAAATTTCAGAACAAACTTGAACCCATTTTGGATATACGCATACCGACTTGACATTTAGCATTATTGCTCTTTGACATAATTGTTGTATATCATTAAGTTCACATTCTTCAAGTAAGGTATAATCTACTTTTTTAACCCAATTAATTATTTCCATAATATAAACTACAATCTATCAATTATATATTGGAACAACATTATAACCTTTATTTATAAGTAGTTGTATCACACCGTTCTCGCCTGCTAAGTGTCCAGCACCAACTGCTATAAAAAGTGTTTTATTCTTCATAAGATCAGCCAATTTAGGAATCCATCTTTTATTTCTATTGTCTAGAAAATCTTCTTTAGACACACCTCCTATCTTTCCTCCATCTTTTTCCATTGAAACAATCATTTCATTATACAAGCCTTGAATATCTTGATTTTTGTAAAATGAAACTAATTTAGCCATTTCACTAGAAGCATTTAATTTTCCTTCTTTCATATCTCTAATAAAATCTTTAACTTGAACATCTATTTCACCACCAGCTAGAATAGACATTTGCTCTTGAATTGTCTCTAATCCTAACTTTTCTTTTTTCTTTGCCATTTTATGAAATGTTTTTTCATAAGATTCTGACTTCTTCATTTGGTCAGCCATAATTAATGATTGAGCATAAAATGGTCGCATCATTTCACAAATTTTAACCTTTATCACACCCATTTTCAATGAATCCTTTAAGTACGTTTGAAAATAATTGTAATCAGTTTCATTCAAATAATCTTTGATCGATTTTCCATTCGGATAAATTGCATTTTCTTTTATAAAAGCATTTGCAGACGGATCCATATCTAACTGAATTTCCATTACTAATGATTCCGTCTTTTTAAATCGATTTTTCAAGGTTTTTGAAACAACAAAATCTTTCTTTTCAATCATATGGATTGTTCCGTACAAATAGGATGTGTCTTTAGCTCCGTTTCCATAAACTTTCCAAAGTAATGATTTGTCTAAATTTTGAGCTAAAAAATTAAAGCTAAATAATAAACTAACTAAAACTAATTTCATTTTCATAATAATAATTTTTTAAAGATTAGTAAGATTAAAATTAATTGAATTCCAAGATGTATGATTAACCAACACTTTTGCCATTTTGGTCTAAAGCTCCATTTAACTTTTTCATCAAAAGGATCAAATATCAAAGCTAATCCTGAATATATCATACTCTGATTAAGATCTTTTCTAAAGATATAATAAATTGCAAAAAAGCAAAATAATATATATAATCCTCGTTTCAAAACAATTAATTTGAAACAAATTTATATTTGAATTTCGCAAAAAAATTGTAAAAAATTTACCCTACTTAAATATCCAAGAAATATTTTCAGCATAGGATTGATTTATATTTGAAAAAAA
>JBKCEW010000172.1:0-7289 GCA_046304235.1 Crocinitomicaceae bacterium
ATATCGGTTTGATGTTTTTATTTTCAAACTTAATAAGACTACAAAACAACAGTAAAAACAACAAATTACATGTATTCATTTTCATTAATTTAATTTTCATTTTATTTTGTAAAAATTACTTTTTCATTTTTTTAATTCCAGGAATAATAGCGATTTATCTAAATATTTACATTTGGAAAAATGTAAAACTAATATCCTACTCTTACATTACATTTTTATTGGTTATCATTTTTGCTGGACTTTTTCACAACCCAGTTAATTTCGATAACAACATAAAAGACCCGATAAAACGAAAATTATATATCAAGAAGGTTAATAGTGAATCTTATGAAAAAAATGCATTAGGGCAAAATCGGAACATATTTGAAGTTTTAAGATTTAAACAAAGAGATCAACAGTTTGAAGCAAGGAAACAAAATGCACATACAGTTATTTACGCCCCTACCTTAGATGGAAATCCAATTACTTTTTTGAAATGTATCCCTTTTGCAATAATGAACACCCTATTTAGACCCAATATTATTGATTTAAAAAATCCACTTTTTATTCCAGACATATTATTAAATCTAATTGTCATCATATTAATTCTATTTTCTATCAAGTTCAGAAAATCAAACTTTTCGAATAAAGAAAAACGATTAGTTAACCTAATTTTATATTTTACTATAATCTCACTTATACTTATAGGCATATTGGTACCCGTTTTAGGAAATATAGTTCGGTATAGGGCACCGATAATTCCATTATTAATTATAGCTCTTTTAACAATGATTGATTTTGAAAAAATTCCATTGTTGAATAAATTGTAATTTTGAAAATAAAAAAGTGGAATATTTACTTTCTTTTCTATATCTATTTCTGATTTTGATATTTATCAAAAAAAGTAAACTTTTCAAAAATACGAACCTAAAATCTAGTACTTTATATATTTTATTTTTCGTGAAATTAATCGCTGCCTATTGTTTATTCTTGGTTTATACAAGGTATTACACAGATAGGTCTACCGCTGATATTTTTAAATATTTTGATGATTCTACTTGGCTTTTTAAAAATGTATTTTCAAAATCCCCTGTGAATTATTTAAAAATTATATTAGGTATACATACAGACCAACCTTATATACATTACGAATTAAAACAAACACAATATTGGTTTAAACCACACGAAACAAATGTTTTCAATGATAATCGAACAGTAATTCGTTTCAATTTAATAATTTATCTTATCTCGTTAGGATATTATCACATTCATACATTGATACTCTGTTTTCTTTCATTCATAGGACTTACAGGAATTTACAAAACATTTCACAAGTTATTTCCTCAAAAAACACTAATTCTTATATTGTGCATTTACTTTCTACCCTCCGTTCTTTTTTGGGGCTCTGGTATTTTGAAAGAAAGTATTTTATTGTTTTCTGTAGGGATATTTGTCTATAAACTATCCGAAATAGTAATCCATCAAAACAAATCTATTTCAAATTATGTAATAATTACAGCTGCATTTTTGTTACTAACGATTACAAAACCTTATGTGATTCTTACATTAACACCAAGTATTATTGCATTATTAACCTATCACTATTTCAAAAGAATTCGTGTAATATTTTACTACATTTTTGTCCATTTGTTCTGTATTGTTATTGCATTAATAATAAATCATTATAATTCTAACCTTGATGTATTGGGTAATATTGTATACAAACAACATGATTTCTTAAATGTGGCAAGAGATACACATGCCAATAGCACAATTTATGTAGAGAAATTATCAAATAATATATATTCATTTATCCATTTTTCACCATTGGCATTTGTAAATGGCTTTTTTAGACCAACAATTTTTGAACTCAATTCAATCAGTTATTTACCTGCTGTATTAGAGTCAACTATGTTAATTTTTGGATTTTGTTTATTTCTTTTCAAAAAGAAAATACCGCTCGATATAAATCAAAAATTAATAATCTATTTTTCTTTATTTTTCTCAATGTTTTTAGCATTACTTATAGGTTTAGCCACACCTGTATTAGGCGCAATTGTCAGATATAGAGTTCCTTACTTACCCTTTTTGTATAGTGCTATATTTCTCGCTATTCCTATTCCTGAATTTTCATTTATAAAAAAAATAGAAAATAAATTATGCAAATAAGACTGATTACATCTATCATTACACTGTTTTTTATTACCAGTTGTATTAAAGGTAAAAAAGTAGATTTTATATTTCACAATACTTTGATTAACTCCTGCGATGAAAGTGCTCATATTTATGAAGCAATGGCAATAAGTAATGGTAAAATCGTTGAATTAGGACCTGAAAGACAAATTTTAAATAAGTATCGCTCTGAAAAAAGTGAAGATTTAAAAGGCAATTTTGTTTATCCTACTCTTATTGATGCAAATTTCAAATTGTTTGATATTTTACATGAGCGATTTTCAATTCAAACAAATCAAGTGGATAACGAAAATCATTTAATTTACTTGATAGAAAAAAAACTAGAAACATCTGAAACGCCAATAATTTCAATAAATAATTCAAAATTTAATAAAAAATCAATTGTTTACTTGCTTAATCAAAAATTCCCAAGTAAAAGAATCTATATTGAAATAAAGGACTCACTTTTTTATACAGAAAATAAAACTATTAAAGCACTTAATCATTCAGAAAAAAGAATATTCAAGTCAAATTTGCTGAAAAAAAATTTAGCAGAATTTAAATCTTTATACTTAGAAGTTCAAAATGAATTAGTAGAACATGGATATAAAGATATTTTAGTTCATAATTGTAACAAAGATGAGTTTGATTTTTTAAACCAAATTAAAAAATGTATCACTATTGATATTAAACTTTATACAAATTATCTAGAAAAAAGAAGAACCAGTAACCAACTTCATTTAAATGGTTTTTATATTGAAGAATCAAACAAAACACTGTTAAGTAAGTTTGTCGAAAATAATAAGCCAATCAGTTTTACGAGCTCGTTTTTTCAAACAAATTTTAATTTATTGAAAAATCAAGTCATTAAAATAAACCAAGACCACCGATGGGGATGTATTATAGATTCTGAAACTTCAGATAGAGAATCTGAACATTTAAACATGCTAAATATTTATCCAATAGTTAATTCTACTTCAAACGAAATTGAAAAAAAGAACTTTTTAAGTTGTTTTGGTTCAGGAAATACCAAATCATATGATATGGAGCTCAAAATGATTAAAGATTCCAAAACATCAATAAACCAAAAGCATAAATTACTTTTCACAAACGGTCATAAACTTACATTTAATGATAATAATCTAGGAAGTCTTGAAAAAAAGAAAAACGCAAATATCATTACTTTTAATAGAGAACTTAATAATATAAATAATATAGAACAATTGTATGTAAGTCGAATGTATATTAAAAATAAACTATTCTATCAAGTTGATTAATTATCGTTTCAATTATTATTAATATATTTAAGTATAAATGTTAATCATTACGCCATGAGATTATTCGATATACCTTTTCATCAATTACACCGCTTTCCAAACGAAAAAATGTTTAATACAAAAACAAATGGTGTATGGAATTCTATTTCAACAAACAAATTTTTGGATTTAGTTGAAAAAACTTCATTAGGCTTAATAGAATTAGGCATTCAAGAAGGTGATAAAATCGGAATCATATCTACTAACAGGTATGAATGGAATGTTTTAGATATCTCAACATTACAAATTGGGGCAATTGTAGTTCCTATTTATCCAAATATTTCAAAGGACGATTACACTTATATATTAAATGATTCAGAAATTAAAATTTGTGTAGTTGGAGATAAGGATTTATATCAAAAAATATCAGATATAAGATCAAAAACACCAAGTGTTAAACTTTTATATACGTTTAATAATTATGATGAAATTCCTTGCTGGACAGAAATACATAATCACTCTAAAATAGAAAACAAATCTATTATTGATGAAAGAAAATCTAAAATTGACAAATTTGATCTAGCGACAATTATTTACACTTCAGGAACAACTGGAAATCCTAAAGGAGTAATGTTGTCACACAATAATATTGTTTCTAACGTATTAGCTTGCGTAGATAGAATGCCATGTAATGAACATTCTAGAGTGCTTACCTTTCTCCCTGAATGCCATGTTTACGAAAGAATGCTGCACTACCTTTATATGTATATGGGTTGTGCTATTTATTTTGCTGAATCATTAGATACAATTGGAGACAACATTAGAGAAGTCAAACCTCATATGTTTACAGCGGTTCCTCGATTGATTGAAAAGGTTTATGACAAAATCATTCAAAAGGGTGAAGAATTAACTGGAATAAAGAAAAAATTATTTTTTTGGGCAGTTTCTGTAGCAGAACAATATGAAATTGGTAGAGACGATTTTTGGTACACGTTCAAATTAAAAATTGCTAGAAAACTGATTTTTTCAAAATGGAAAGAAGCACTTGGTGGTGAAGTAAAAGCAATTGCATCTGGAAGCGCAGCTTTACAACCTAGATTAGCTCGGGTATTTTTAGCAGCTGATATTTCTGTTTTAGAGGGCTATGGTTTAACTGAAACTTCTCCAGTAATCTCGGTGAATTGTTTAAAAAATGGAATTAGAATTGGAACTGTTGGTACCTTAATACCAGAAGTTGATGTCAAAATTGCAGAAGATGGAGAAATTCTTGTTAAAGGTCCGAATGTCATGATGGGATATTATAAACAACCTGATAAAACTGCTGAAGCGATTATTGATGGCTGGTTCCATACGGGAGATATAGGCACTTTCGTTGAAGGTAATTTTCTTAAAATAACAGATAGAAAAAAAGAAATTTTCAAAACATCAGGAGGTAAATATATCATACCTCAAGCGATGGAAAATAAATTTAAAGAATCTAGATTTATAGAACAAATAATGGTAGTTGGTGAAGGACAAAAATTTCCAGGAGCTTTAATTGTACCAAATTTTATTCATTTAAAAGATTGGCTGATTAAAAAAGGAGTAAATTCGAATCAACAACTATCGAATTTTGAAATCATCAATCTTGATATAGTCAAAGAAAAAATTCAAAAAGAAGTAAATCATTATAATCAAAATTATGGTGGTTATGAACAGATTAAACGATTTGAATTATTAGAAAATGAGTTCAGTATTGATGGTAATGAACTTACTCCGACCCTAAAACTTAAAAGAAAAATTATTCTCGAAAAATATGCTTTATTTATAGAGCGTATTTATAATGTATGAAAATGGATAATAATATAGACTTAATAAAAAAATACTTTCCCAATTTAAAGGATGAACAAATCAAGAAGTTTGAAAAATTATTGCCTTTGTATGAAAGTTGGAATGAACAAATTAATGTTATTTCTAGAAAAGATTTAGAATCCTTTAACGAAAGACACCTATTACATTCATTAGGTATAGCCAAAGTAATTGAATTTGTTCCTGGCTCTAAAATTTTAGATATTGGTACAGGTGGTGGATTTCCAGGCATACCGCTTGCGATATTATTTCCTGAGGTACAATTCACTTTGGTAGATTCTATAGGTAAAAAAATTAAAGTAGTTAACGAAGTTGCAAAAACCTTAGCTTTAAATAATGTTGAAGGTATACACGAAAGAGCAGAAAAGATTAAAGACAAGTTTGATTTTGTAGTAAGTAGAGCTGTAACAGCTATGCCTCAATTTTTACCATGGGTAAATGGAAAATTTTTAAAAGAAAATAAAAACAACCTTAAAAATGGTATTTTATATTTAAAAGGAGGAGACCTAACAGAAGAAATGAAACCTGTAAAACAAACAATCACTTACTTCGAATTGCAAAAAATCTTTGATGAAGATTTTTTTGAAACTAAAAAAGTGGTTTATTTAAAAATGAATAATTAAATCTTATACTTCTTTTCAACAGCTTCCCAATTCCAAATAAAATTCGCTACAATTTCATCCATACGCTTTAGAAATAATGGATTGGGAGCCTGCATATTTCTGAAATATTCTTCTTGAAAATCATTTAAAGCATATTTATGGAAAATTGCTTTTGACATTCCATAAAGAACATTTTTAGAGGGATAATTTACTCTTGATATAAAGGATTTATAATCAGAAATTAATTCTGCAAATTGATTTTCATTCATCCCATAAATAGTAGCAAACTTCTGAATAATTAAACTTTCAACAGAAACAGCTTGGTTATAATCAAAGTGTGACTCTAATTGAACCAGATTCCCAACTATAACAATTATTGTAAATTCATCTATTTCAGAAGGAGCAATATCAGGAGAATAATCAAATGCAGGATCTTCATTAATCATTGAAGCAACTTCTTTGAAACCATTGTCGATAACCTCTAACAAACCATTCACAAAAATGTTTGCTAACTGATTATCTGTCAATCGTTTTTTAAGAAATGATCTAATCATAATTAATGACTTTATAATTTTTCAAAAATACACTTTTTTAATTTGAACTTATCTTTTTTTTAAGATATAAAATTCAACAAGTTATTAACAGAAATTAAAAAAAATGTACTTTTACAAGTATGAGAATAACTTGGTTATTTCCAATTATATTGTACCTCTTTAGTTGTTTTATATTGCGAGCACAGGACATTCATTGGTCGCAAATAAATCAATTACAGTCGTTTCAAAACCCTTCGTACATAGGTCAATATAATGAAGATATAAAATTTACTTTTGCAGCAAAAGATCAATGGAGAAGTGTTACAAAACCTTATCAAACCTATTTTGCTTCATTTGACACGAGATTAAGAAAATTTGAATGGTTAAGCATTGGTTGTAATGTGTTTACCGATGTTACCGGTGACGGATCACTTAGAACTAATCAATTTAATTGTATTTCAAAAATTGAAAGTAAAATAAATTCCAAACTTTCATCTTCATTTGGAATAGATATTGGTTTCACAAATAAAAACATTGATTTTTCATACTTTAAATTTGACAATCAATACGATGGATTCAAATACAATAGTACTTTATCATCAAATGAATCATACTCTAATACTTCGTTTAATTACCCCACAATAGGTATTGGATTTTTAAGCACCTATAAATTAAAAAAAAATCATGAGTTAAGCATGGGCTTCTCCATTTATAACATCAACAATCCAAAAGAAAGTTTTTACCAAATTGAAGTGAGTAGACCTATTAGAAATGTACTTAATTTAACCTATAATTACTTTAACAAAAATCATTTAATTATTTCAACTATTAATGTTGTACAACAAGGTACATATCATGAAATTCTTTTGGGAACACTAGATAATATAAAAATAAATAAT
>JBKCEW010000173.1:0-3725 GCA_046304235.1 Crocinitomicaceae bacterium
AAGTTTTACAAATACTAAACCACAAAGGGATTTCATTTTTTCCTCTATCCTTGGCATTTTCTCCGAAATTAAAAGTGTTAACAGTTAGAAATTTTGAGAAAGATTATTTTATCGATAGTAAACAAACAATTGACTCTATTAATTTTATTGAAACAGATAATTCAGAAATAATAAGATTAATTAAAGAAAATCACAAACAAATTAAAATTAGTTCTACTAAAATTGGATTTGATGAATATAAACAAGACACTTCAAATAACTTAATAGATAACATTCCAGAATTTATTTGTCAATATTACCCAAATGGTCAACTCAGTATTCAAGGTAGGGTAAATAATAAATATCAACCTGAAGGTAAATGGGAGTTTTATTTTGCAAATGGAAATTTAAAAGAAAGAAGAGTTTATAAAAATGGAGAACCAACGGGTGTTTGGCAAAAATTTAATTCTAATGGGAAATTAGTTTTAGTTAGAGATTATTTAGTTCCTGGAGTACTAAAGCAAAATAGTTTTGATAGTCTAGGTCGCATTCTATTTAAAAATGAAATTGAATATGATAGTTTGGGATATAAACACTCTCTTAAAATAAAGTATGACTATAAAAATCTCCATAAAGAAGTAGGTGCTTTTCGAAGCCCAGTTCATTTTGCTTACAACATTGATACTATTTTAAATTTTCAAATTAAAAATAAATCGGAACTATATCCTTTAGATACTTTACTCAAACTTTACTTGAATGCGAAAAAAACAGCATTTAGAGGTTCATCCACATATAGTATTACTGAAGAAGAATATAATGAATTAAGAGAAAAAGCGGATCTATTTTTTTCAAAAAACACTTATTTACCTGTGAATTTTAATTTTTTTTCACGAGAGAATTCTCGATTCTTGTTGAACACACAAGCGCAAGGTTTAAGGTATTTTCAAAATTGTGGGTATGGTAATTCATTTTTGAATTTGGAATATCACCAGACATTTGCGCCGAAACACTTTTTACAGATTTTGGATATTTACAAACCTGATTCTTTAAGCTGTGATACAAACTCTACAAATCCTTTAGATTATATTGATAATAAACCATTCAATGATTTTTATTATTGCAAAAATTTAAAAATCATCAATATAGTAGGAGATATACTTACTAGAGGTTTTTATTCTGAAGAAATTTCTAACTTAAAAAAATTACAAGTTTTCCAAGTTGATAATATAAGTCCAATACCATTTTTACCTTTATCTTTTGCTTATTTGCCCAACCTAAAAACTTTAAGTATTCGTAATTCGAAAGGTGATTTTAATTTTTTTCAACCATATTCATATCCTAGCTATGTATTAAAATTAGGTGCCAAAAATTCGAATGCAATTAGAGATGAATACAATGATTTCTACATTGATAATTCAGAAATATTACGTTTTATCCAATCAATGCATAAGTCAATCACTATTTCATCAAAAAGTATCGATCTAAAAGATATAAAAGATGATACTACATTTAATTTAATAGATTGTATTTCTAAAGATGTATTATTTACCTATCCTTCAGGTCAGCCTAGTATTGTTGGTCAATTGAACGAATCTATGCAACTCGATGGATCGTGGAAATTATATTATCCAGACGGAAAAATTAAAGAAGAAAGATACTATAAAAATGGCGATGCTGTCGGAACATGGAATCTTTATGATATTGAAGGAAGAATAAGGGTTCGTTATGAATATTTAATCAATGAAAAAATAGTAAGAGAGTGGGATGTTCGAAACTATATATTTTACTTATATAATAGTAAAGGTGAGTTAATTCGAAAAGAAAGAGTTATTAGAGGGAATAATGAGTGTTTTGTTACTGAAGATGAATATTAAATATTTAGAATTTTAAATTGAAAAACTATGCCAAATAACAAATTTTATCCAACTCTTTCAGAACTTTTTTCTATAGATCAGCTCCCTGACTCTTTAGGAGTAGTTAAAGATGAGGCAGAATCACTTTTGTCCAAAATCTTTTATAAAGATTATATAGAGGAGCGAAGTATATATGGAGATGTAGCCTTTTATAAATTAGCTTTATTAACATTTGGAAGAGTTGGGGTAAAAATTCCTGGTACAGGAATGTCCTTACTATTTAATCCTGACCAATCAGAACAAAATGCAACGACATTACCAATTACTGTAAATTATAATTGGCCAGTAGTTAAATATATCCAAGAATTTAAGCATGCTTTATATAGTTCGGATTTATCTGCATTTTTTCAATTATTTCTTGAAATTATAGATGCTGATAAAACGGAGTTTTTAGCAGAATTAGTTTCTTCTTTTATTGATGATCCGAATCCGATTGAAAAATTTGTTTCAGATTTTAATACAAAATATAATCCTGAGCAACTTGTTTTACCAACTGAAATCGATGAGACTGTTTTTGAAAATATTAATGCACAAATAGAAGCATTAAACAAAGATGTAACAACAATAATATTTAGTGATTATCTTACAAATAACCTTAATTCGTTTGATGATATTCTACAAAATCTTAAAAGATTTTTTAACAAGTGGTTAGGTGATTTTGATAAAGAAGATGTAATGAAAATCATTACTCCAAATGCTTCTTTTTCGTTAAATGACTTATCCATTGCACTCGAATTCCCTAGTTCAGTTTTTAGACCAATTGCAACGAGTACATTAAATGCATCTCCTGCTGTTCCTGTGGGTGAAGCACTTCCTGAAGAATTTAAAACCCTTTTGAAATTTAATGTTGGTTCTCTAAATTTTTCTACGGAAAATGGTTTCCATTTTCAGAATGAGAGTTCTTTCGATTTTCAAAAGTCATTTATTGCAAACACACAATTTTCACTCGAAATCCACAACATGAAGCTCGACCTAAGTCGAACATCTAACATCCCTGAAGCAGATGCGGATGGTCGACCTGTTGACTTCGTTGGTGTGTATGTGAAAGATGGGAGCATTGGTTTTCCAGCTGATTGGGGGCACAACGAAGCTGGTTCAACGGCTGAATTGTTTGTAAATAATTTACTCGTAGGTACAGGAGGAATATCAGGTACCATTGGAATGCGTGCAAAAAATGGAGTAAATACCGCTCCAGTAATTGCTTGTAAACTTGGAGGTAAAGTAGAGTTAAGTTTAACCGATTTTTCACTTACGTTTCAACAAAATGAGATTATTGCTTCTACCATAAAAGGAAAAATTACTTTACCTATAAAAGGAAATACAACTACGATTGATGTAACAATTTCTATTGGGAAAGATGGTTCTTTTGATATCATTGGTGCTGTAAAAAATGGGGTTAAAATTTCTGTAGGAAACGAATTTGACATTACTATATTTAGTCTAGAGGTAGGAAAGAAAGATGGCATGTTCTTTTTTGCAACAGCCGCCGACCTATCCTTCCCAAACGGTTCAGTAGTCAATACTACTTTAGGCATCACAGAACCTTTCCACCTTCAAAAATTACTTATCTGGGAGAACGGCCGCATCGAACTCGAAGGAGGCACTTTGCCTTTACCAAGTTCGTTAACCGTTCCATTAGGACCAGCGAAGTTGAATGTAACTGCCATCCACTTTGGTTCTCACGAGCAGGATAATAGAAAATACAATTTCTGGGGCTTTGATGGGGGTGTGAATGTAAATCCAGGTGGAGTGGATGTGAGAGGAACAGGCTTGAAGTATTTTTACACGGTCGACGACGATACCAATAACAACAAACCACATAAATCGTATATC
>JBKCEW010000174.1:0-25609 GCA_046304235.1 Crocinitomicaceae bacterium
AGCGAATACGGACTTGAATCAAGCCATCATAATTGAGACAGGTGGAATGAAAGGTCGAAGAAAAGAATTAACCAAGGAAGAATTACATTCAGAACTTATGAAAGGGTTACATGTTCCTTTTATTTCATCTGAATATGGTATGTGTGAGTTACTCTCTCAAAGTTATAGTAATCGAGCCGGAATTTTTGAATCACCATCTTGGATGAAAATTTTAATACGTGAAATGAACGATCCTTTCGGATATATTGAAGATGGAAAAACAGGAGGAATCAATGTAATCGACCTTGCAAATTTGTATTCTTGCTCGTTTATATCAACACAAGATTTAGGTAAAACAACTGGAAATCAATTTCAACTCATGGGTAGGTTTGATAATTCTGATGTTAGGGGTTGCAATCTACTTTTGGGATAAAAGAAGTTTTATTAAAATATCGGTCTAATCGTTATCTTTACCCTATGAAATTTCCTAAAATGACTATACAAACTATTTTTATATTACTGATAATTGGATTATTAGCAGGGATTATCAGCGGCTTCATTGGAGTTGGTGGTGGAATTGTAATTGTTCCCGCTTTGGTATATTTCCTCGGATTAACGCAACATCAAGCACAAGGCACAAGCTTATTATTAATGCTCCCTCCTATTGGTATACTTGCTGTTATGAATTACCACAAAGCGGGGCAGTTAAATTGGTGGTATGGCGGAATTATAGCGGCAGCTTTCGTAATTGGAGGTTTTTTTGGCTCAAAACTATCCTTAAAACTTCATCCAGGAGTTGTTAAATTGTCCTTTGGAATTTTGATGGTTTATGTTGCATTTAAAATGATTATTTCAGGATATAACTCACTTGGAAATGAATAATATTATCGAATTTATACAACAACAAACCGAGGCGATATTTAGCAAAGTTATCGGATATAGAGAATATTTACATAAAAATCCAGAACTATCATTTCAAGAATTTGAAACAGCAAAGTTTGTTGAAGATACTTTAGTAGAAATTGGAATTCAACAAATTCAACGCATTGGCACTACTGGTGTAACAGGTTTAATTATAGGAAAAAACCATAGCCTAAATGACAAATTCATTGGTTTACGAGCAGATTTAGACGCCTTACCAATACTAGAAGAAAATGAGGTTTCATATAAATCTCAACATGTTGGTGTGATGCATGCATGTGGACATGATGTTCATACAAGTATTTTATTAGGAGCCGCAGAAATTTTAAATAAAATTAAGGACGAACTGCCACATCCGATTAAATTAATTTTCCAACCTGGAGAAGAAAAAAATCCAGGAGGAGCATCCATACTTATCAACGAGGGAGTTTTAGACAATCCATCCATTTCTCATATGTATGCTTTACATGTTTATCCTGAAATGTTAGCGGGTAAAATCGGATATAAATCCGGACTTTATATGGCCTCATGTGACGAAATCTACATTACGGTTCACGGAAAAGGTGGTCACGGGGCAATGCCACACCAATGTATTGACCCAATTGCGATTGGTTCTACAATAGTAACCTCGCTTCAACAAATCGTAAGTAGAAGTTGTGATCCTAAAATACCTTGTGTATTAACGTTTGGTCATTTTGAAGCGTTAGGTGCTACGAATGTTATTCCATCAAAAGCGATTTTGAAAGGAACATTCAGAACGATGGATGAAACTTGGAGAGAAAAAGCACTAGTATTAATCGAGGATCAAGTTAAAGCTATTGTACACTCATTTGGAGGTAAAGTGGATATAGAAATCAGCAAGGGGTACCCGTGTTTAGTAAACGATGAATTATTAAGTATAAAAGCAAAAGATACATTATCCATTGTTCTAGGTGAAGAAAATGTGAGTGAATTACCTATTCGACTAACTTCTGAAGACTTTGCTTTTTATTCACAGAAAGTACCCGTTTGTTTTTTAAGACTTGGTGTAGGAGATATAAATAAAGAACTAAATTATGGTGTACACCATCCTAAATTTGATATCGATAATGATTCACTGAAAACAGGAATAATTACTTTGGTTAACTTAGTTACTAATTAAAGTAACATTCCCATTTTTCTTAAGATAAGTTCCATCTTCAAACTCTCCTACTAAATAGTAGAAATATTCACCATTATCCATTGGTGTCTTGGACTTATTTGTTCCATCCCATAGATAGGTTCCGGTGCCATTATTTAACTCATATACCTTATTTCCCCATCGATTAAAAAGATGTAATTCATAAGATTTAAAAATTGAGTCAAAAAGCTCAAAATTATCGTTTTGTCCATCATTATTTGGAGTAAAGACGTTCGGCATATCATAATCCTTAATTACATTGACTTTTATAATCTGCTGGTCAGAACAATTATCTTTATCTGTAATCGTTAACAAAATATTTTTTGTTCCGTATTTACTATACTTTATTGAAAATGGTAAGGAAAATTCTGTAGAATCTAATAAGTTTAATGAAGGAAAATCGAAGTTCCACTTCCACTTGATTATTGGTTGATTTGGACTAATGGAATGTTCTTTAATATATAACGATTGACCTAATTTAATTTCATTGGAAGATAATGTAAATTGAGCATCCATTCCTGTTTCAGGTATTATGATTAAAGTATCAGGCTCCTCCATTAAATAAGTCACTTTACAATTTTCAAAATCAACCAAAGTTACAGTAGGTTTATAAGCTGTAATTCCTGGATATCTATGTTTAAAAATAATAGAATCATTTAAGATCGTTCCATCTCCCATGTCCCATTTAACGGAAGATACTTTATCCATATTTTTAATTTCAAACTTATATAATTGTCCACAAACATCCCCCATACCTGACCAAACAGGATAACCAACAGGACCATTAATCTTTAAAAAATCCTTTATCATTGTGTCAGTAGAGCAATTATATTCATCAACTGTTCTCAAATAAGTTGAATATAAACCAGGTTTACTGTAAATTTTAAGTGGATTTGATAATGTTGATTTTGAATTTTTAGAAAAAACCCAAATAGAAGAATCAATTTTTCCAATTGATTCAGAAATGTTAAAATAATTAGAGGTAAGTGGAGGGCATTTAAATTCTAAATACTGTTTAGTAGTATCCACTAAATTTTTAAATGAAACATTGACCTTCGGACGAGGCATTGATACTGTTATTATTTTTTGTAGTGTATCAACACATTTTTTTTTATCAAGCGAAATTAAAGTCAATACATGATTCTTAAAAATCCCTTCATTTTTATTATCATTAAACTGATATTTTACAGAATCTTTGTCTTTTCCTATAAAAACATCGTCCATCATCCACGAATTATTCACCCAATTTTTCGTTTTATTGTACAACTTAAAATCAGTATTATTACAAACCACAGATTTAAAATCTAAATTTGATTCAGGTTTAGATAAAACGACCCAAACAGTATCTATTTTGGAAACACATCCAAAAATATCTTTAGATTTCAGAGCAACAAAATATTTACCTACACTATTATAAGCTAAATTTTTAGTATATAAAATGTCACTTGTAGAATCAATTGTATTTTTATTTTGCACGTACCAATAAAACATTTTAAAAGGTCTTGCGTTACCAGAAACCTTGGAATTATTAGAATACAAAACAGAACCCGGAGCACATGTTGAATCTAAATCAGAAATAATATCTGCATTTGGAAGTTTAATAACAATCAAAGAATCTTTTATGGAAGTTGAACACCCAACCTTATTTACAGGCTTATTCGAGACAAACATTTTACCGTAATTGTTATACGCGTAATTAACGTTTTGTCCTGAAATACTAGTACCTTCCCCTGAATTAAAGCTATAATTTACAAGTGGATGTTTAGCAAAAGAATAGCTAAAATCTTTAAACTGTAAAGTTGAATATTGACAAACACTATCAACAGAAATTTCAAACTTAGGTATTACCCATGAAATATGAAAAAGTTTAGAAATAGTATCTTGACAACCTGTTGAATTATTTATTGTAGTTTGTAAAACTCTGTAAGTGCCAAAATCATTATACATTTGACTTGCACTACCCTTTTCATTAGAGTTGGGATTTACATTGTTAACGGTACTTTTACTACCGTTTCCAAAATCCCAATTGACAAGTATATCATCTCCATTTTTACCCAATTTTGAAATATCTGAAAATCTATTTATTACATTATATGGTAAACTATTTTTATTGAAGCAAAATAAACTAGTATCTGGAATAAAATTAGCTAAAGGTGGCTTAACTCTAAAAAAATCAGTTTTAAATAAGGAGTCTGTACAACCTCTGAAATGTATGTAAAACTTTACACTGATCATTCCAGTATCTTTATTAAATCGATGAAAAATTGTTGAACCAGTATTCTTTGACGTATCACTAAATATCCAATCAAAAGTAAGTTCATTTTGGTCGTGAGCACTTTTGATCGTTGAATTATTAGAAAATTTCATTGGACTATTTGCACAACCAGAAGTTTGCTCAGATGTAAAATCAACTTTATCAATTTTACCAATCTTAATAAAATCATCAAAAACTTTTTCAACAACACAACCTTGTGAAGTTGTAATTTTTAATTTAACATCATATTTACCCACATCATAGTTCACTATAGCAGGATCTTTACCTGTATAAGTTTTTCCATCTCCAAAATTCCATTCCCAATTTTTAATTGGATTATTCACTTCATCATTTGAAGTAGATAAATCAGTTAATTTAACAGGAAGAATCGAGCAACCACTAGTTGTGTCTGCTGTGATTTTAACAATTGGATTAGCAACTTCAATAAGATCTTTTTGCACAGACGCTCCAGAACAACCATTACTTGACTTAGAAGATAATGTAACTGTCATTTTACCCTCTGCTTTAAAAATATGTGAACCAGGATCTTTTCCTTCATATTTAGTCCCATCACCAAAATCCCATATATAATCAGTCATTCCGAATGAGTTGTTAGTAAAATTCACTGAAAAACCAGGACAAATTTTAGTAGTGTTTACAGAAAAAGAAGGAGCCGGTAAGGGTTTAGATGTAACTTTATAATATGAATGTGATTCACATTGAATAGCATTATTAACTATTTTAAGATCAATCATAAAGTTTCCTGCTTTTTTAAATTCCGGGAAGACAGTATCATTATCTACCCCAGAAGTTCCGTCACCAAAATACCATGAATAGCTATCAACCGGCATGGTAGCTTTAGCAGTAAGCATTGTTCCAACTTTCGCACAAAACAAATCTTTACCCGAGATAGTTGCCCTAAAATCATAAATCTGAAACGTCTTACTTGAAGACGGAACTTTACAACCAGGTAAATTGGTTACAATTGATAATGTAGAAGTAATCTTACCAGTAGAGCCATATGAAATAGTACCTGGGCTATAGAGGCTATTACTTTGACCATTTCCAAAATTCCAACTATACGTTATGCCATCTGTTTTCACTGAATTATTTGTAAAAACAAGATTAGCAGGTACTTCGCATTTATTTCCAATAATACCAAAATCTAGATTCGGCACTGGTATTACTTCTATTATTCTTGAAGTCTCAACAGTAGAACCTGTTGATGTTATAATGGTCAAAGTAACTTCATATTTTCCTGGATTAGAAAAACTATGAGATGTACTTTTTAGTCCAGGAGAAGTGTAAACTACTCCATCTCCAAAATCCCAATTTGATGTACTCACTGATCCTGTAGACCTATTAGTAAATGAGATAGAGCCACCAACACAAGCTTTGGAATAGTCAACATCAAAAGCAGATTTAGTAGATTGGCTAAATACAATCGTACTAAAACATAAAAGACTTGATATTAATAGACTAAATCGCCACATTTGATACTAAATATGTTAAAAATAACAATTAATTTTAACATTTCAGGCTATTACAGGTCTAAGCCATTTTTCACATTCTTCAAAACTTTGTTTTTTTCTGTTCGCTAAATCATGAATCTGTTCTTCTGTAATTTTACCTAAACCAAAGTATTTAGCTTCTGGATGACCAAAATACCAACCACTCACAGAACTTACTGGAAACATAGCTAAGCTTTCTGTTAAAGAAACTCCAGTAATTTCAGTAGCATTTAAAATTTCAAATACACCTATTTTTTCAGAATGATCTGGACACGCTGGATACCCTGGAGCGGGTCTGATTCCACGATATGATTCTTTTATTAAATCTTCATTAGAAAGTAATTCATCTGAAGCATATCCCCAAAGTTCTTTTCGAGTAAATTCATGTAAAAATTCAGCAAAGGCCTCTGCAAAACGATCTGCTAATGCTTTTAATAAAATCGCATTATAATCATCATGATCCTTTTCAAACTCAGAAACCTTTTCATCTAAACCGCCACCAGTTGTAACAACAAAAGCACCTATGTAATCATTCAAATGTGATGATTTAGGAGCTATAAAATCTGAAAGGGCGATATTAGGTTGACCTTCTGCTTTTTTAGTTTGTTGTCTCAATGTAAATTGCTTATGAATAAGCTGACTTCTAGTTTCATCACTATAAATCTCAATATCGTCAGCAACTGAATTTGCAGGAAATAGTCCAACAACTGCTTTAGCTTTAAGCCATTGTTCATCAATAATTTTACTCAACATATTCTGTGCGTCTTCAAATAATTTAGACGATTCATTACCCACCACATCATCAGATAGTATCGCAGGAAATTTACCATGCAACTCCCAAGCTTGAAAAAAAGGTGTCCAATCAATATATGGAACTAGGAGGGCTAAATCTAAATCTTCAATTTTGGTAATACCGATTTTTTTAGGTTTAACGATATCATCCTGTTTAAAATCAATCTTATATCGATTATTTCTAGCGGCATCTAATGTTAGTAATTCTTTGCTAGCGCGACTTTTAGCATGGTGATCTCTCAAACGATCATAATCAGCCTTTAAATCTTTTACAAATTGTTCTTTTTTTGGACCTAGCAAACTTTCAACTACAGTCACAGAACGTGAGGCATCTAGCACGTGAACTGTTTGACCTTTAGTATAGTTTTGTTCTATTTTAACAGCTGTATGAACTTTCGAAGTTGTAGCTCCACCAATCATAAGTGGAATAGATAGATTTGCTCTTTCCATTTCCTTTGCAACTGTAACCATTTCGTCTAACGAAGGAGTAATCAATCCGCTTAATCCGATTACATCCACATTTTCCTTGATTGCAGTTTCTATAATTTTTTCTGTAGGAACCATAACACCGAGATCAACCACCTCATAATTATTACATCCTAAAACAACAGATACTATATTTTTACCAATATCATGTACATCTCCTTTTACAGTTGCCATTAATATTTTACCGGAAAACGATTGTTTCCCGTCTTTTTCAGCCTCGATAAATGGTAATAAATAAGCAACTGCTTTTTTCATTACACGTGCAGATTTTACAACTTGAGGTAAAAACATTTTACCTGCACCAAATAAATCACCCACAACATTCATACCATCCATCAAAGGGCCTTCAATGACTTGAATCGGTCGTTCAAATTGTTTTCTACATTCCTCAACATCTTCATCAATAAACTCAACGATTCCTTTAACTAACGCATAAGATAATCTTTGATTCACTGAATTTTGTCTCCAAGAAAGATCGACTTCTTTCTTTTTTCCTTCTCCTTTTACAGTGTCTGCATATTCCAGTAATCTTTCAGTTGCGTCAGACCTACGATTTAACAAAACATCCTCGACATATTCTAGCAATGATTTATCAATATCATCATAGACTTCTAACATAGTTGGATTCACAATTCCCATATCCATACCATGTTGAATAGCATGATATAAGAAAGCAGAATGCATAGCCTCTCTTACTTTATCATTCCCTCTGAATGAAAACGAAACGTTTGAAACACCGCCACTAACATGTGCGCCTGTGAGATTTTCACGAATCCATTTTGTTGCTCTAAAGAAATCTACAGCATTATTATTATGTTCCTCCATTCCTGTTGCAACAGGAAATATATTTGGATCAAAAATGATATCATTTTTAGCAAAACCAACAATATTTACTAGAATATCATATGACCTTTGACAAATTTCAATACGTCTTTCATAGTTATCAGCTTGGCCCTTTTCATCAAAAGCCATTACGATAACTGCCGCACCGTATCTCTTAATTTTTTTTGCTTGCTCAATAAAATTGACTTCCCCTTCTTTTAATGAAATTGAATTTACTACTCCTTTTCCCTGAATGCATTTTAATCCTGCCTCAATAATTTCCCATTTAGAACTATCAATCATAATAGGAACTCTTGCAATATCAGGCTCTGAAGCAATCAAATTCAAAAATTTCACCATTGCTTCTTTCCCATCAATCATCCCTTCATCCATATTGATATCAATGATTTGCGCGCCACCCTCCACTTGATCTCTTGCAACTGCGAGCGCAGACTCAAAGTCACCTTCCTTAATCATTCTTAAAAAAGCGCGAGAACCAGTTACATTTGTTCTTTCACCAATATTAACAAAATTTGATTCCGGTGTTACAATTAAAGGTTCTAAACCAGATAATTTTAAAATAGATTGATTGTTCATCGTATATTTTTACGCAATTTTTCTAGGTGAATAATTTTTAGCTAAATCAGCAATAACCTTTATATGTTCAGGCGTTGTACCACAGCAGCCACCAATGATGTTTATTAACCCCTCATCTAAAAACTCTTTGATTTGAGTCCCCATCATTTCAGGTGTTTCATCATATTTTCCAAATTCATTAGGAAGACCTGCATTTGGATGAGCACTTACTCCAAATTCACATTTAGTATTTAAAACTTGTAAATAGGGTCTCATCATGGAAGCTCCTAAAGCACAATTCAAACCAACAGTTAGTAAAGGCATATGAGAGACAGATATCAAAAAAGCTTCTGTTGTTTGCCCTGTTAATGTTCTTCCGCTTTGGTCAGTAATCGTTCCGGATACCATAATTGGTAGTTCAACATTTAACTCACCAAAAACTTCATCTATAGCAAATAAAGCCGCTTTTGCATTCAAAGTATCAAAGATTGTTTCAACTAAAAGAATATCAACTCCTCCATCTATCAATGCTTTTACTTGATCTTTATATGCACCTACTAATTCATCAAATGTAATTGCTCTATAACCAGGATCATTCACATCGGGTGATATAGATGCCGTTCTATTAGTAGGCCCAATGGAACCAGCAACAAACCTTGGTTTATCGGGATTTTTTAAAGTAAATTCATCCGCCACTTTTTTTGCTAATTGAGCACTATAAAAGTTGATATCATACACAGCATGTTCCAACCCATAATCAGCTTGTGCAATCCATGTACCAGAAAACGTATTTGTCTCAACGATATCAGCCCCAGCTTCAAAATATTTTCTATGAATGTCTTCTATGATATCTGGCCTAGTCAATGAAAGTAAATCATTATTACCTTTAAGAGAATGTGTATGGTTTTCGAACCACCCTTTTCTAAAATCTTCCTCTTCTAATTTGTGACGTTGAATCATCGTTCCCATAGCACCGTCAAGTACAAGGATTCTTTCTTTTAATAATTCTATTACTTTATGCATAAGTAAAAATTAAATTATTTAGAAAGTTGGAAAATAAACCAACACTTATCTTTTCAGTTACCTGATAGGAATTGGCACCTTTCTATTTAAAGCAGGTTGCCAAGGTTTCATAGGGCCAGTCCCTCCACCTTTCTAAATAAGTATATTTAAATGAACTGATGCAAATATAACACAGAAAAAACATCTTTTAAATAAAAAAGTCCGGCATTCCGGACTTTTTTATTTTTATTTATTTTTTAATTGTTTTTCTGGATCATTTGTAGGTGCCTCTTTAGGCTTTTCTTCTTTAGGGAAAACTAAAACAAATTCAGTTCTACGATTCACACTATGTAATTCTTCAGAACATTCAACACCATCTACACAATGATTTAAAGGTTTTGTTTCACCATAGTTTTTAACAACTAGTTTGTCTCTTTTCACACCATGAGACACTAAGTAATTTGCACAACTCTGACCACGCTGCTGTGATAGTTTTTTATTATATTCATTTGAACCTCTACAATCGGTATGAGAACTAACCTCAACAGTTACGTCTCTATTTTCTTTCAAGAAAGCAACTAATGTATCTAATTCATTTTTACTTTCTTTAGTTAAGTCAAATCTATTGAATTCATACAATATGTTATCCAATCTAACTAAGGCGCCAGGACCTTGAGTTTTCTTAATTGTTAATTCTTTACGTACTTCACTTGGTCCTTCTGATGTACTAAACACTACCCTAGCAGGATTAAAGCCTATCTTGGATGCTGTTACCTCAACCTTTAAATTCTTGGGTATGTTTGCATACATTTTACCTTCTTTATCTGTCTTGACAGTAGCAATCACTTTGTTTGTAGCTAAATCTTTGATATCAACAATAGCCTCTGGAACTTTTTGAAAATTATCACCGTCAATCACAGTAGCAAAAAATGCAACTTGTTTTTGATTCATTATAAAGTCTTTGGAAATTGTTTCTGATCTAACTGCCCCTAATGTACTAAACACTTCTGTAAATGATTCAAGTTCTGGATGGTTAAACTCGAGTGTGTATTGTCTTTCTGGATCACCTATAAAATTAAATTTTCCTTCAGAATCAGAGTATAGAGTATCAATTATAATCCCATTTTCATCTTTCACAAAGATAGTTGCACCAGCAACAGGAGAATGATTTGGATCATTAGACACAAGAGTCCCTTCCAAGGTGATTTTTATATTTCTTAATGTGACATTGTAAATTCGATCAATAAAATCACCTCTATTACTTGAAAAATAACCAAGAGTATCTGTACTATCAACAATCAATGAAAAATCATCTCCGTGACTGTTTAAAGGATAACCTGCATTATTTACATTCATAATATCTTTTTCTTGCAATTCTGCTTTGAAAATATCAAGACCACCAAGACCAGGATGACCATTACTTGCGAAGTATAACTTGCCATTTCTTTCAAATGGAAACATTTCATTCCCCTGAGTATTTACTTTATCTCCAGCATTGATCGGTGTAGACCAATCGCCATTTTCTGATTTAGTAGAATACCAAATATCAAGGCCGCCTAAACCACCCTCTCTGTTTGACGAAAACCAAATAGTTTTTCCATCTCTTGAAAGAGCTGGGTGCGCTACATACAAATTCGGATCATTGTATGGAAATGCTTCTTCTTTTTTAGTTAACTCATCAAAAATAAATATACCAACAGTCGTAAGATTAAGTTTCTTATTTCTTTTTAAATTTTTTGTATAGTAGTAAAGTTTATTGACACTATCATAATAAGCAACCCCATCGTGTTTTTTCCCTTTTATACCTTTTACTCTACTTACCTTTTCTGTAGTTTTATCATATAAATATTGAGATAAAAATGCTGTATTTTCAATTAACCAAGGAGTTTGCATACTTTTATCCCTTGCAGATGTAAATGCAATACCTTTAGGGTGAAAAGCTGGAGAAAAATCACCTAAATTTGAATTAAAAGGGGCTAAAGAAACTGTTGCTCCTAATGAATCATTTTTCATTTTTGTTAGAAATTCAGTTTCAAAATAATTAGTAAGTTCAATTTTTCGTTGATCAGTAGCAGAAGATACGACTTGTTTAGCGTATATCTCTTTAGCATCTTCAATACGATCCATATATAATAATAACTTTATAAAGCTGTAAGCGTCATCAAAATTAAATTGATCTGTTACTCCTAAGTAATCATAAGCATCTTTGGCTTGAGTATATTGTTTTGACCGAATATTACTTTCCGCACCATGTCTAAAAACATCAGGGTAAGTAGCAGCATCTAATTTATTTTTAAACATTAACTCGTTATAAATTAAACTCGCATCATAGAATCTACTCGAGGAAAAATACGAATCTGCTTTTGCAATTTTTCTATCTTGGGCTATAATAATTGAACTAAAAATTACAGAAAAAATACTTAAAATTAATTTGGTTTTCATCTTTCTTATTTTGTGTAAAATTAAAAATTAAAAGTAACGAGGTGAAGCATATACCGTTCTTCTTCCATTCATATCGTAAGTCAACATTATTTCATGAGTACCACCAAGACCTGTATTTCTTAAACCATTAAATACAAAATCATAAGCATAACCAAACATCCATTTTTCCTGAATTTGATACGCTATATTCGCACCAGCAGATTCATTAAATCGGTACATACCTCCAATCCAAAACGATTTGTAAAAAAATACATTTGCATTTAAATCAATCGTAATTGGTGCATTCTGAACAACTTTAACCAATGTGCTTAATTTCAAATCAGTAACACTATTTAATGGTTTAACCCATCCTGCAGCTAAGAATAAATGTTTTTTTACTAAAGATGCGGTTGTACCCATAGTCCAATCAGTATTAATCATTCTTGGTATACTTAAACCTAAATATGCATTTTTAGAGTAGTAATAAACGCCAGCACCTGCATTAAAATTAATCTGACTGGCATCTACTTTAAATGGATCAGCTTCATCACCTACTAATTTTTTAAAAGAAACATTCATTGCATCTATCCCTCCACTTAACCCAATATTGATTCTATGTTTTCTTCTAGGACCAAAAGGAATAGAATATGCTAAATCTCCAAACGCAGATGTTCTAGATGTAGCCCCTCTAGTATCATGGCTAATATGCATTCCTGCACCCATAGAGTTTCTTGCGAAAGGAGAATGTAGTGATAAAAATTGAGTTGTTGGCGCACCATTCAAACCTACCCATTGAGATCGATGTATTAAAGTTGCATTTAATGCTCCCCTACTTCCTGCATATGCTGGATTAAACTGAAGTGAATTAAACATATACATACTACTTTGCTCATCTTGTTGAGCAAAATAACTGAATGAAATTAATACCCCAAAAATTATTCCTAATCTATTTTTCATTATTTATATATCAGTATTTTATTTTACAAATTCAATAAATCCAGTTTCTACAGGTTCATCATTTCCTTTATCAATCACATAATAATATGTACCAGTAGGAAGGTATTCATTATTGTATTTTCCATCCCAATCATCTGCATATGGAATTGCACTCGAGAAAACCTCATTTCCCCATCTATTAAAAATCTTCACTTGTACATTTTTATATTTTGACGCATAATTTATTACCCATTTGTTATTGTATTTTTCATCGCCTGGTGTTATAATTTGAGGTATTGGTGAATCTGTACATTGAGGCATAGAAACTGTTACAGAATCCTTACATCCCTTAGCATCAAACATTACAATTTTAAAAGACTGTTTTTCTAAAGGCTTTGTATATTTAGCACCTGTAAAATCAAGTTTTGTTTCGTCCGTCATTTCATACCAATTGAAAGTATAGTCCGTAGGTGCATTTATAAACTCAATTGTTCCATTTTGCTTTGTGCATATACCTTCTTTAACTGTAGGGTAAATTTTAGTAGAGTAAAAATTTACATCCACTGGAACACGATTAGCATTGATACAGTATTTTCCATCAGTCATGATTTTATATTCAGCAGCATAATAAGTTTGATCATATACAGGAGTTATACTTGGCAATACATCTACAGATGTTTCACTTTCAAACCATGCTACTTGAGAAGTTGAATATGGTAATAAGTTCAAGTCAGCTATTGTTTTAGAGGCTGTCTTACAAAACTTTTGATTTGTTTCTTCTAATGTTAAATTTTGATTAAACTGCATCCAAGTTAATTCTAATTTTACCATTTCTCCTTCACATTCACCAGCTGCTTTTTTATAACTAGCCCAATACTGAACGATAGGATCCTTACTTACTGAAATTGAATTTTCAGCAATATTTGTTCCTCCTTTAGCATAATACCAAGTCAATATTCCTTCAGGATTCGAAATATTAGATACGTTTAAATCTACAACTTTGTAATCACTAGTAGAACACAATTCAATAGGTTTTAATGAAGGTTTTGTTCCAGGATCAACGATAAGTTTTACCTCTTGTTTTTTACTATAACATCCATTAACATCTTTCACAGCTAGCCAATATGAACCTGAAGCTACTTGTATGTTTTTGGCAATTGAATTATTTAAAGAAGAAGCAGCTGCTTCATACCAATATAAAGTTCCTGTAGTAGATGGTAAAGAGCTATATTTTGCTTCTACATCATCAAACGTTGGTTTATCTATTTCACACAAACTAGGTGTTAATATATATGGATTATTTGATAAAGTAGGTCCATTCGAAATAGCTATAGTAATAGTTAGACCATCAGACAAACAGCCATTCAAAGATTGTTTGACAAGGTACTGTTCTCCATTAGCGATCGTTTTAGTTCCTGAAAGGATATTTGAAGTTAAAACATCGTAAAAATAATAATTTGAAACACCCTTATAAACATCTGCTAAAGTCAAACTTGCTTGATTATTTGCGCATAATTTATCTGTAGGTAGATTCGGAGTAGGAACATCAATTACATCTACTTGTACTGTTTTTTTATTGACACTTGAACAACCATCTTCAAAAGATTCAACTGAGTATGTTCCATTCTGTAATTTATCAGTAGACGATTGAGGTGTTGAACCAAAATACCATTTAATTTCTATAGTTCCAGAACTTTTAGGATTCAATTCAGCAACCGTTTTATTATCTATTTTACAAAAAGTTTGTGGACTATTAACTACAGGATCAGCAGGATTGTCTTTAATAACCACATTGACTTTAATTCTGTCTGATTTTTTTGTGAAGCATCCTTTGTCACTTTCTAAAGCTGCATAATAGTCTGTAGATGTCAATAAATCAGCTGGTGACAATTTGGTTCCACTCACATCAAACCAAATCACACCTGTACTAGGTTTAAGATTTGAAACTTTTGCATTCTCCGATTTACAAAACTTTTGAATTAAATCTACATTATCAATTACTGGTATTCCAGGTAGAGGGTTAACAGTTATTGTTGTGTCATTTGCATCTGAAGTACATCCTGAAGTTGTTATAGTCACAGCATAAGTACCACTTGCAGTTACCGTAATTGGATTATCATTTGGATTTCCAAAAGTCACCCCGTCTTTTTTCCAATTAACAGTAGCACCAACAGGAATTACAGAAGCTTCTAACGTAATAGATTCACCATCACAAAAAGTTGTAGGTCCCGAAGCTTCAATTTTAGATGGTGTTTTTGGTTTATCAGGGTCAGAAATTGTAACTGTTCTGGTTAATTCACACCCCCCATTATTAAAAGTAATTGTATAAGTTCCTGCTTTCAAATTGGGTATTTGATAGGTGGTAGCTGAAAGAACTGTATGCTTACCTGTTACAGTTAAATCTGAATTAGACCAAGAAATACGACCTTTTGTACTTGTTGTAACATCAATAGATCCAGTAGAACTCAAGCAAGAAGAAGTTTTATTCGCTATAACTGTAAGTGCAGTATCAGATACCACAAACTTTAATTGATTTGAAAGTGAAATCGAACAACTTCCATTTGAAATAGAGTCTAAAATAACAATCGTATCTTTAAGTAATTGACTAATTGTTAATTTATTTACTCCAGAAGGGTCAATAACAATTGAAAGCGGAGCTATATTCCCTTTAAAATAGACTGTATTTCCTGCAGTACCCGAAAGATTATAATCGACATTACTACCTTTACAAACTGTATCTGCTAAGTTTCCTGAAAAAATGAGAGGATTAGCCGCAACATATGATAAACTAGGAGTTAAAGGTAAACTATTTACAGTAATTGTATGTTCTGCAATACAATTATTATCATCTGTAAAAGTAATCTTAGATGTACCTGATGATTCACCTTTGATATTTATATCAGATCCAGCCGTTAATGTAACCTTAATATTTTCAGAAACCCAAGGTGTAACTGGATTAGGATTTGCTTTGACTGTTTTTGTATTATCTTTCCAAGCCTTTAGGGTAATGGTTGAACCAATACAAACTTTAGAAGGACCTTCAATAACAGGTTTTCCAGGTACATCATTCATCGTTAATAGATCTGAAGAGTCTGAAGTACACCCGTTATTTGTTACCACAAACTTATATTTACCTGAGGCAGCTGAAATTTTACCAGGTGCTGCTATTGAAATACCAGAAGAAGGGTTAAAAATATATGTTGCAGGTGAAGGTAAATAATTTGTTACATCAGCTGTACCATTAGCAGTACACGTTGGCTGAATAACATTATTAAATATTGGCTTAGCTGGTTTTGAATTCACTTTAACAGTAGCTGTTTTACTAACTAAAGTAGTTGGACAAGTACCGTTTGTTGCAGTATTCAAAGTTATCGTTTGATCTACTAATGGACTAGTAACATTAACAATAACTTTACCAGTTGCATCAATAGTTACCGGACTCGCTGGTGTTCCGGTTACTCCAGTGTATTCAATTTGATCTCCGGGTTTTCCAGTAATAGTAAATGTTGCATTTTCACCTGTACATATAGGTCCATTTCCAGAAACATCTGTGTTTGCATCACCAACAGGATTGACCTTAATTGTGAATGTTTTACCTGAAAGTGTTGTTGGACAAGAACCACTAGATGCAGTACCTAATGTTATTGTTTGATCAGTTTGAGCATTAGAGACAGTAACTGTTGCAGTGCCTGTAGCATCTAAAGTCACAGGACTTACAGGAGACCCTGTAACACCAGTGTAAGTAATTATCTCATCTTTAGTACCTGTGATGGTAAATACAGCGTTTTGACCTGCGCATATCGGTGTTAAACCTGTTACATTGGTATTTGCATTTCCATTTGGATTAACAGTAATAGTAGTTGTTGGTTCACAAACACCAGCAGTAATAACACATTTAACGGTATATGTACCAGGCTTACTATTAACCAAATCAACTTCACCTGTTGTGGGATTAATTACCAAATCAGCAGAAGAACCTGAAAAAGTTCCAGTAGCAGAAGGATTAATTGTTGCGTTGGTTATACCTACTTGACAAAAAGAAGCTGATGGATATGAAATTGTTGGGCAAGTTGGGCAATCAACGTATGTAATTGTTATAGGAACACGTGTTTCACACCCGTCCAAACTTGAAACAACATAGTATGTTTTAGAGGCAGTTACACCCGTAATATCAAAATCTGGAGTAACTGAGCTTGATGTATCTAAAACGGTTCCCCCAGTAGCAACATCATACCAATAGAAAACACTTTCTGCAGGGCCTGTAGTAGTTAATTTAGCAGTTGTAGCAGGACAAGTAACAGTAACATTAGGTCCTGGTTTAGCGGGATTACAAATATAAATCGTAGGGCATGCTCCACCATATACAGGACAATTAGTTGATGTTGAACCTGAACGAGTACCATTGTTACTTGAAACAGTACCTGTCACAGTAGGTGTACCACAATCGGTTAAGGTAATTAAACCAGAAATATTATTAATAACTGTTCCACCACTACCGAATGTACAATTATTTGCTGAAAGTGTTACCGTTCTAGAAGATACATTTTTAGTACAAATATCATTACCTAAAGAAGCTTTATTAGAAGAAAAATCACATGAAACTAAAGATACATTTACACTCTTAGCTTGAGCAGATAATCCAATTCCTCCACCTCTAGCTGAATTTATAGTATTATTTGAAAAACTACAATTTGTTAAAGTACAAAGACCTGAGGTCCCTGCAAACCAAATTCCACCTCCATAATCTGGATCAGTAGTTATCGAAGTGTTATTAGAAATACAACAATTGTTCATATTTAAAATCCCACCCGACATATAAATACCGCCCCCCGCTCTTGCTGAATTATCTGAAATTGATGAATTATTTATTGTAACGTTTACAGTGGCATCACCTTGAATGATCATACCTCCTCCATTTGTCCCACTAAAACCACCTGATCTGTTATTATGTGATATCATCGAGTTATCAATTGTAACAGTAACATTGTGAGGAGTTCCGCCTCCCCCTTTTTTAATATCGATACCACCACCATTTGTAGCTTGGGTTTGACAAACAAAAGAAATTTTATCAAAGGAAACAGATGATTCATCACTGATAACTACAGCTGCTTCACCACTCCCCCCATTACTTTTAGCAAAAACAATGTTTTCAAAAACAATATTATTTGCATTATTAATTGTAATAGCTTCCCCCTCATAAGAAACCGTATTAATATAACCTTGAATCAACATGTTTTTGATGGAAATATTGTCAACGTTATAGATTCTCATGAAATATACTCCAAAAGATCCACCAGAGTTTATAATCTTTGTTTTAGATGAACCTGCACCAATTATAGTAATGTTATTATCATTTAAAATTGTTTCACTTATTTGTTTATCATTATATGTACCAGCATCTACATAAACAATATCTCCTGCTGTAACGATATTTTGAATGACATGCTTTAAACTTAAAAATGGAGCGGCTTTTGTACCTGCATTAGAATTATTTCCTAAACCTGTGCACCAAATATCACCAACATTTGAATTATCATTAACATAATAGGTCGCAGAATTACCAATAAATGTAAATAATAGAAAAAACAAAAACAATAGACCTTTATTATGAGAATTATTGCTGATCATATTTTTAAAATTATAGTTTTGTATTTGACGTAACAAGCATATAAAAGTTGTCACTTGTTTGTCAAAATATTAAACAAAGTTTCAAAAATAAGAATTTTAATACATATGAAACAAAAAAATTAAAGACTAATTAGAAAATCAGGAGTTAAGATTTTACATAAACATTTTGTATTAAAAAAAAGTTATGTATATTTGCACTCGTAAAACAAGCGAGTTTTATTGTGGGATGTAAGCGGATATGGTGAAATTGGTAGACATGCCAGACTTAGGATCTGGTGCCGCGAGGCGTGTGGGTTCGAGTCCCTCTATCCGCACTGAATTAAGTTTAATAAATGGTGTAAGTTCTCTTATGCCATTTTTTGTTTGTATAATAATTTAAATTAATAACAAAATGGGTGTCACTCGTGAAGATGTAAGTTCAAACAGCGCTATTTTAAGAGTAAAAGTTACTCCAGCTGATTACGAGAAAAATGTTGCAAATGCAATTGAAAAAACGCGCAAACAAGCAAATATTCCAGGATTTAGAAAAGGTCATGTGCCTGTTTCTTTGGTGAAAAAACAATATGGTAAATCCATTTTAGCTGATGAATTAAATAAAGTAGTTAATGACTTTTTAAACTCATTTATTACTGAAAATAAAATTGAAATTTTAGGAAACCCAATTCCTTTTGAAAAAGAAGAAGTTAAAGGTGACTTTAACAACCCTACTGAATTCGAATTTGCTTTTGAAATTGGAATTACTCCTGAATTTAAAATTGATTCAACTTTAAAAGAAACGTTCAATTATGTTTCTGTGAAAATTGATGATGAATTAATCAACAAACAAGTTGATGATTTAAGAAGACGTTACGGTAAATTAGTTGCATCTGAAAAAATTGGTGATACTGATTTAGTAATGGCTCAATTCACGGAGTTGAATGATGACAAATCAGTAAAAGAAGGTGGAATCGTACATTCTTCTACCATTTCAATGGAGTTTGTTGAAGACAAAAAAGCGAAAAAAGAATTAACTGGTAAAAAAGTTGGTGATAAAGTGGTTGTTAATCCTGCTCACGTTTCTAAAGGTGGAAAAGATACAGCTGCTATATTAGGAATTAAAGAAGAAGACTTAGCTACAATCTCTGATAAATTTGAATTATCAGTTACTGAAGTTCGCCACATGGAATTAGCGGAGCTAAACCAAGAATTATTTGATAAATTATTTGGTGAAGGAGAAGTTAAATCTGAATCAGAATTAAAAGAAAGAGTAAAAGCAGATTTAGACAAAATGTTTGCAAATGATTCAGACAGATTGTTAACAAGAGCAGTTTACGACAAATTAATTGCTGATACTCAAATTGATTTACCTTCAGACTTCTTAAAAAGATGGATTCAAGTTTCCAATGAGAAGCCGATTACTTTAGAAGAAATTGATGCTCAATTTGAAGGGTATGAAAAAGGAATGAAATGGCAATTAATTCAAGGTCAAATCTTCAAAGCAAATGATTTGAAATTAAACCAAACAGATGCTATCGAGTTCACGAAAGAATTATTAGCAAATCAATACGCACAATACGGAATTCCAGCACCTGAAGACAAAGAATTAACTGCTTCTGCAATTCAAGTTTTGGGTAACAGAGAAGAATCTGCTAGAGTGTATGATATGCTTGCTGAAAGCAAATTAACAGAGTTCTTCAAAGCAAATGTTAAATTGAAAAACAAAGAAGTTTCTTACGATGAATTTGTAGAAATAGCTTCTAAATAAAATTAGAATTACATATTCTTTTCTAAACCACTCTTCGGAGTGGTTTTTTTATGTTTCAACTTTTATAAGAAATAATAAACCAACCCTTGAACAGCCAATAACAAGTCTAATAGAGCAAAATAACTAACCGGTCCTTTCGGTTTTACTTTTAGAGAAAGCAATATCAATATAAAAGGTATAGCTAAATCAATAAAATTTAAACATTGGGTAAACAAAGAATATCCTATTCCAACCACAAAACAATAGATTGCTAACCACCTACCCCACCTACTACCTACAAGTAAAGGTAAAGTCTTTATTTTAGAGGTGTCGTATTCGATATCACGAATATCAAATAATATGAGTACTCCAAACAATAAAAAAAAATGAAAAATAGATAGGTGCAAAACAGTTAATACAGTTGAATCCCCAAATAAATATATTGGAAACCAGATCACTAAGATTAACCATGTGAATACAACCGCAAAAGATTTTACATAAGGAATTTCTCTAAATACGATTCCAAAAAAAGAATGGACATACCAAAGACTTATAAACGCTGGAATTAATAACCATGGAATTAATTTCAAAAAAAATATAAATTGTATAAAAATAAAATATCCACTGCCAAGAAAACCAATTGTAAAAATTAATAAATGAACAAGCTGATTTGACTTAATCCAAGCTACATGTTCAGAATCGGTATGAATTAATTGAATATACCTTCTCCATCGCTGGTAAGTATACGTTGCTAAAACGGCAAAAAAAACAAAAATGGGAAACCAGCTTTTTTCTGTTATTCCTAATTTTCTCATTATCCCCAATGTCAGAAAAGCACCCGTTAAACTCGTAATGATGTTGGAGAAATATAAAAATTGGAACAACCGTATCATATTAATTAAATGAAAGTGATTTTTTATTTAAGCAAATAAATAAGAGCACTAAAAAGAAAGATAAAAAATAAATTTGAATAGAATAAAAAAAGATTGTAAATTGAATAAAACTAGCAAATTAACATTTACTAAAATTTATAGTCATGGGAACAAATGGCGAAAACACACAAGATGATAAAATCAAAATTTCCATAGCATTTATATTTATTTCAATCGTTACTGTTGGAGTATTATTAGTAGCGTTTGGATTTTTTGATCAGCCTAAATAATCTGATTATTCCTACATTACAAAGTGATTAAACTACTTATTGAGTAGCATAATCACTTTTTTATTTTAAATTCCTTTCGTATGCTTAAATCTATATCAAAATTAAAAGGTAATCTTTGTAAATCGAAACCCAAAAAGGGTTTTATATTTTAATTTATGAACTTTTTAAAAAAATCAACTTACAAGGCATTTTTTACATTTTTAGTTGATTTTTTAATCCTCTTGGTTTTTAGTGTTATTGGGTTTGTATTTATTCAGGCAGCAACATTTAACAGAAATATATCTAATTTTAAGAGACACCCTAAAAGTACTCATTATACCGAACCCAATTATATCAAAAGCAATCCTTTTGATACGCTAAATTATTCAAGAGAATATATGTTGCTCAATCAGAAATTTGAGGAATATAATGAGTTATTAAAAAATAGAAAATATAACTCCAACCTAAATATCACGAATGAATTTAAATTTGGAGATAGTTCCAATATGCTTGTCAATGTAAGAAATCAACTTTACTTGTTAGGTGATATAAAAGAAACAAGTCAATCAATATTGTATGATAGCTCTTTATTTTATGGTGTGAAAAATTTCCAAAATAGGTATGGATTAAAACCGAATGGAATACTTACTAAACAAACTCTCCTTCAATTAAACAAACCGATAGAGAAATTAATTCAAACGATACAACTAAATTTAACCAGAAGAAAATTAGAACTACCCAAAAATCTTGAAGATTATGTGGTGGTAAATCTACCGGAATTTAAATTATACACTTATTTAAATTCAGAAGAAACAAGTAGTTATAAGGTAATTATAGGAAAAACCACAAAAAAAAATCAGACTAAAATCTTCAATGATACGATTGAATATCTTGTTTTTTGTCCCTATTGGAACATACCTAAAGGGATTATTATAAAAGAGATTTTACCAGAAATAAAGAAAAACAAAAACTTTCTACATCAAAACAACATGGAAGTTACTACTCACCAAGGTGAAATTATTCCATCAACAAGAATTAACTGGTCAATTTACACTAAAAATTTTTCCTATGCTATAAGACAAAGACCCGGAAAAAAAAATGCATTAGGCAAGGTAAAATTTCTATTTCCTAATCCCTACTCGATTTATATTCACGACACACCCGAAAAAAAATTATTTTCAAAAGAAACAAGAACATTTAGTCATGGATGTATAAGAGTAGAAACTCCACTAAAACTAGCATTCTATCTATTAAGATACAATAAAAACTATTCTCAACAAAAAATAAATCAGATTATTAAGAATGGAAAGCAAACCTATATAAAATTAAAAAATAAAGTTCCGATATACATCACCTACTATACAGCTTGGGTTGATTCTTCTGGAAAATTAAATTTCAGAGATGATATTTATGATCGAGATTGATTAAATAAAAAAGGGAAGCTTAAGCTTCCCTTTTGTGATCCCGCTGGGAAGCTGTTCCTTTAAAATTGGTTCTAAAAATCAGTTTGTTACATTAAAAATTACAAAATTAGTAACCGATTAGGTAACGTGAAATTTGACATTATTTGATAATAATATTAAGAACGTTTATTAATCAAAGATAATGATTAAAACCTTCAAATTAAATCAATTCACAATAAATCTTATTATTTAATCATATCCGAAATCACAAACTCATCTAAACCCATATATTGACAAAATTCTGTGATAGTGATACACTGATATTCTTCCTTTTTGAAATGTGTTTTCATTCTCTTTAATAAGGTACGCGAATGACGTTCGCTTTTGCCAGTCACAACCATTATGTCTTTTGGATAAACAACAACTCTTTTCATTTTGGAATTCGTAATTAATGTCAAACGTGTTTTATATTGTTTTGATACGATTTAAAAACACTAGTACTTTTCCCATACTTAAACCTAACTCTTGATTTTCTTTTGGATACTACTCTACTGTACTAAAATCGTGATGAACAAGACAAAAATAGGTTCTTTTTATCTTGCAATAAACTGCTAAATAGGAACAAAGTAACACAAAGTTCATTTAACGGAAGTGCACATTTTGGAAGGTGTTACTTGCCTTATACATTTGACTCATCAAACGGAAATTCAATTCTAGACACGAACGAAGTTTGAGCGATTATGAAAGTCATAATCTGAATAGTTGAATGTATAATAAATAAAGAAATGGCAAGACAAACTGGCCTCTTAAAAATAAAAGGAACGTTGGATAATGTTACCTTTTATAAATCGAAAGATGGGGATATTGCAAAAATGAAAACGAGCGTTGATGCTGCTCGAATTGCGAATGACCCTGCGTTTGCAAGAACGCGTGAAAATGGAAAGGAATTTGGTAACTCTGCTTCTGCAGGAAAATTGTTGCGCGATTCATTGCGAAACATTACTGTAAATATTAGTGGAACGAACAATGTTGCTCGTATTACTCAAATTATGTCTAAAATTAAAAACCAAGACTTAACGAGTTTACGTGGACAACGAAACGTGGGGGTTGGTATTGCTGGTGTAACTGCGAAAGCTCTGTTGAAAGGCTTTGACTTTAACCCAAGCGCGATGTTAGGTAGTATGCTTTACAAACCTTATGTACTAGCACCTGCAACAGGTGTGATTACCATTGCTGGTTTTATACCTGCAACTGATTTAACTTGGCCTAATGGTGCCACACACGTAAGTATTACAGGTGGATTCTTGAATATCAACTTTGCGACAAATGTGGTTGATTTCAAATTGACGAACGTTGTGAACTTAGCAACTGCCGCTGCAAGTTCTAACGTAACGTTGACACCTACTGCTGTACCTGCAGGAACAGGAACAAAAATCTTCTTGTTAAAACTTGAATATTTTCAGCAAGTGAATGGTGTTCAGTATCCAATGAAAAACGGTGCTTACAATTGTTTGAAAATAATTGAAGTTGCCTAATTGAATTTGAAAATTGACGTGCATTCGTGCACGTCAATTTATTTACTCATCTTTTAAAAATTGAAAAAATGAATTTAGTTCAAAGAATGAAATCACCTACTCCGAATTTCTTCAAGGTATTAAGAAATATTGGTTTGGGTTTAGCAGCTGCTGGTGGTGCTTTATTAGCAACTCCTTTTCACTTACCAGAAATCATCTCAACTATTGGAGAGTATTTGATGGTGGGTGGTTCTGTGGCTTCGGCAGTCTCACAGTCTACTGTGGAGAGTGAAAATTAATAAACGTTTTAATACCTAACTAACTATGCAACCTCATCACGACCATACAACCAGTTCAGGAACATTAACCGGAACGGTGTTTACCGTTTGTGCGATGATTGATACGCACGACTATTTGAAAACGATTATTCTTGCCTTTGTTGGTGCTATCGTGAGTTTTGTGGTTACGTTGGTGTTAAAAAAGGTAATGAAGCGAGTTGAAAAGTAGAATATACTGACAAAAAGAAACCCCACTCGAAATGATTTGAGTGGGGTTTTGAGTTTTTTAACACTCCAATTATTGGTAAAATGGCGCTTTTCTCAAATTTAAACGATCGCCATTATTTAATAGCATGTTAGTTGCATAACTTTATCAAAGTCATCTAAAGAATCTTTTTAAATGTTGAAGTTTTTCATGCATCGGTGAATGATCAATTATTCCACGTTCTACGGCAACTTCTTCCAAAGCAAGTCTTTCCATTGGGTTTTGTTCTGGTTCAAATTTTAAATGCTCTTTAATTTTTAAATCACTGAAATACTGATAACTTCTTTTCGCTGTAACATATTCCTGTTCGTTTTGTCGGGTAATTTGTGTTAGACGTTCTATTTCTTTGCGGTCTTCTATATTTTGCTTTAGATTAGAAACTGTTGACTGCATTTTACCAAAAAAAACACCTAGAATATAATACCAAAGTGCTATAGAGCCTACAAAAAGACCAAAACCGAACAATGCTCCAATAGCTGGTATGTCAAAAATTGGAATTTCAGCAAAAACTCCAGCTAATAAAGCAGTGGTACAAATTCCTAAAACAATAATTAAAATATATCTGAGTACTTCCATGTAAATATGAGTTTAAAGTTCGCCAATGAAAACTATATAAAATTAAGTTAATTAAACAAATTAATCAAAAATGGAATTATGAATTACTAAACGACTAAATTACGATAACATAATTTATTTTGAAAAATCCATATATGTTATTTTCAAATTATCGATAATCAAATATTGATTTTTTAAATCAAAATCAAACTTAAGTTCAAGTAACAAATGCAAACCCTAATC